>NZ_JBBIAR010000028.1:0-113003 GCF_054185165.1 Bradyrhizobium sp. UFLA05-109
CTGTATCCGCGGCGAGACACGAGGTTGGGCACACCTCGCTTTGCCCACCCTGCGAACCACGACGCGAGGCCTAAAGCATGATCCGGAAAAGTGTGAAGCGGTTTTCCGGGAAGATCATGCTCAAACAACAACCTAAAGCGCGATGATGATTCATTCTGATCTCATCGCGCTTTAGAGCCTAGTTTGGCACCGCTGCCTTCGGCGTCGGTCGCGCTGCCGTGGCAGCGTTCGCGGTCACGCCGTGCAGGAAGTCGAAAGCTGCGTGCAGCGCCTTGTCGTCCTTCTCTTCCGGCGGCACGTAGGATTGCGATCCGGTCTGCTCGCTGCCGTCGGCTGCGGAGAGATGGCCGCGCATCTGGGATTCGGCCATCGTGTCGACACGGCCCTTCAGCTCCGGCGGGACGTCCTGGAGGATCTCGATGTCGGGCGCGATGCCTTGCGCCTGGATCGAGCGGCCCGACGGCGTGTAGTAGCGCGCGGTGGTCAGCGCGAGCGCGCCGCTGCCGGTGCCGAGCGGGATGATCGTCTGCACCGAGCCCTTGCCGAACGAGCGCGTGCCGATCAGAGTGGCGCGCTTGTGGTCATGCAGCGCGCCGGCCACGATCTCGGACGCGGAAGCCGAGCCGCCGTTGATCAGCACCACCAGCGGCTTGCCCTTGGTGAGGTCGCCGCCATGCGCTGAGAAGCGCTGAGTCTCTTCCGGGTTCCGTCCGCGGGTCGACACCACCTCGCCGCGGGCGAGGAAGGTGCTCGACACCGAAACCGCCTGGTCGAGCAGCCCGCCCGGATTGTTGCGGAGATCGACGACGTAGCCTGCGAGCTTTTCCTGCGGGATCTCCTTGGAGATCGACGCAATCGCCTTGCGCAGGCCGTCGGTGGTCTGCTCATTGAACGAGGTGACGCGGATATAGCCGATATCGCCGCTCTCGGTGTGGAACCTGACCGGGCGCACATGGATGATCTCGCGCGTGATCGCGACGTCGAGCGGCGCGTCGGCGCCCTTGCGCACGATGGTGAGCTTGGTCTTGGTGTCGACCGGGCCCTTCATCTTGTTGACGGCCTGCTCGAGCGTCATGCCCATCACGGCCTCGCCATCGATCTTGCTGATGAGGTCGCCGGACAGGAGGCCGGCCTTGGAGGCCGGCGTGTCGTCGATGGGCGCCACGACCTTGACGAGGCCCTCCTCCATCGTGACCTCGATGCCGAGCCCGCCGAACTCGCCGGAGGTGGTCTCCTGCATCTCGGTCCAGGCCTTGTCGTTCATGTAGCGCGAATGCGGATCGAGCGAGGTGACCATGCCGTTGATGGCACCCTCGATCAGCTTGGCGTTGTCGGGCTTCTCGACGTAGCTCGCCTTGACCCGCTCGAAGACCTCACCGAACAGGTTCAGTTGCGAATAGGCATCGTCCGCGCCCGCCGCCGCTCTCGCCACCCAATGTCCGCCTTGCGGAGAGGTCGCCAGCAGAGTCAAACACGCGCCGGTGAGCGCGCCGAGGGGGAACAGCAGGGTTTTCCGCATGGATTGATTGGCCTTTTCGCTGGCGGTTGGGAGCCGCCATGCAAATGGCGATCCAACCCGTGTCTCACAATACCATTCTGGTTTCTTCAAGGCCGGTCCGCGACGTCGGCTTGCATCCGGCAAGAATCCCTTCGTCCCAGCCTAAACTTTTGGCAACGTTCATCGGCCGGTTCGCGCCGGGGGCGGGGAATCGACCCGCCCGGCTCTGCGTTCAAGCTATGCGATTTTGGGATGGTTTTGGCGCGCCGAACCGGTTAGGCGATGGAATAAGGCTTCAAATTCTCGGGAGGATAACAATGAACGAAGCGCCCCGCGTCCGGTCCCAACGAAACATCGAACTGGGCGCCAGCGACGAGCCGTTCCAGAACCTGCACGAATTCATCCGCAAGGCGCGTTCCAACCTCAACCAGAACGCCTGGGACTATATCGTCGGCGCCGCCGAGACCGAGACCACGATGCGCCGCAACCGCATGGCCCTGGACGAGATCGCCTTCCGCCCGCGCGTGCTGCGCGACATGCGCAACGTCGATGGTTCCGTCGCGCAGTTCGGCCGCAAGATGCGCCTGCCGGTGGTGCTGGCGCCGGTCGGCGCGCTCGAAATCTTCGATCCGCATGGCGCAGCGTCCGTTGCGCGTGGCGCCGGCGCATTCGGCGCGGCGCACATGCTGAGTTCGGTGTCGGACCCGGGCCTCGAGAAGACCGCGGAAGCGGCTCCCGATGCGCTACGCTTCTACCAGCTCTATGTCCGCGGCGATGACGCCTTCGTCGAGGATGTCGTCGCCCGCGCGGTGAAAAGCACCTATGCCGCGTTCTGCCTGACGGTCGACACAGCCCATTACAGCCGTCGCGAACGCGACATCGCCAAGCGCTATGTTCGCGAGAGCCGGCTGCGCGCCACCGGCGGCGATTACCAGAAGGGCCTGGAGTGGCGGACCGTGAAGCTGATCAAGGACAAGTTCGAGATCCCGCTCATCATCAAGGGCATCGCGACGGCCGAGGACGCGCAAATCGCCGTCGATCACGGCGTCGAGTGGATCTACGTCTCCAACCATGGCGGCCGCCAGCTCGATCATGGCCGCGGCGCCATGCATGTGCTGCCGGAGATCGTCGATGCCGTGAAGGGGCGCGCGAAGATCATGGTCGACGGCGGCTTCTGCCGCGGCACCGATATCGTCAAGGCGATCGCCATGGGCGCCGACCTCGTCGGCATCGGGCGCCTGCAGTGCTGGGCGCTGGCTGCAGCCGGCGAAGCCGGCATCACGCGGATGCTGGAGCTGCTGGAAGACGAAGTACTGCGCTGTCTCGGGCTGCTGGGCGCCACTTCGTTTGCCGAAGTGAACGCATCCTGCCTGCATCCGGCGACCGCCACCAACGCACCAAGCGTGTTCAGCGCGTTTCCGCTTCTGGATATCGAGCCTTATCGTTACTGAAAGGATGCAATGACCTCCCTCCTCTGTCCCGGCAGCGCTGATGCGCTTCTGTTCGATCTCGGTCGCGTCGTGCTCGACATCGATTTCTCCAAGGCGATCGCCTGCTGGGCGGGACATGCCGGCTGCGAGCCACAAGCCATCGTCGCGCGCTATGTGCGGGACAGCGAATCCTATCGGCTGCACGAGATGGGCAAGATCAGCGACGAGGTCTATTTCGACTCGCTGCGGCGCTCGCTCGGGATCGAGATTTCCGACGCGCAGTTCCTGGAGGGGTGGAATGCGATCTTCGCGGGCGAGATGCCCGACATCTCAAACCTGTTGCCGCGCGCCGCACAGCACGTGCCGCTCTACGCCTTCTCCAACACCAACCGGCCGCATGTGGAATATTTCTCGAAGGAGTATGCTGACGTGCTCGGCCATTTCCGCGAGATGTACCTGTCCTCCAGCATCGGCCTGCGCAAACCCGATGCGGAAGCCTTCGACCATGTCGTCGCCGCGATCGGCGTGCCGGCGCAGCGAATCGTGTTCTTCGACGATCTCGCGGAAAACGTCGAAGGCGCGCGGGCACGCGGTCTGACGGCGGTTCACGTGACGTCGCCTCGCGATGTCGGCGAGACGCTGAAGGCCCTCGGTATCTGAGAGCGCGGCCGCATTGTTGCGGTAGCTCAGTCTTTGGTTCCAGCTTCTTCCGGGAACTTTTTTGGCAAAATGTGGAACCAACTTATTCTGTGTATTTTTGCACAGAGTTCCCGGAACGGATCACCGCGTCGGGAGTCATATGCCCGTTGGGATTTTCTACAACGGACGCGTGATCGTGTTGGGCAAGGCATATTTCAACAAGCAAGCCTCGATTCTTCTCAAGTTCGCCAAATCAACGTCGAATTCGCAGCTGTCCGCAAAGCTGGTCAGCAAGGCGGCGGATCTGAAATCGCAGGGCGACCCCCTGCCCGAAATGGATCACAGCCTGAAGGCGCCCGACGTCGATCCGGACAATGAAACGGGAGCCACCTGATGCTAGCCGTGAGCCTGGTCGTCGCCGTGGTATGTTTGGCCACCATTATCCCGGTCTTCCTCGTCATTGAGACGATCGCGCGGCGGCCAAGGTAAGCGCACTCAGCTGCGCTTGGACTTGGGCCGATCGAGACGCTGCCGTTGCGCGCGCATGCGGCTGGTCTTCTCCTTGAGCGCTTCGATCTCCTCATCGAGCTTTGCGCTCCGCGACTTCGGCGGCTCATCGCCGCGCAGCTTCTCGAGCGCTTTCTCAACCGACAGCTTTGAAGTCTCTGCCATCAGGGTTCTCCCGGACGTCTCCCGACGCGCCTTGCGTGCGGGCGCGCAGCAATTCTGAGCCGGAAGCGGAACGAGGCGATATTGTCCCAAAGGGCATCCTGCCGTCCTGCTGCTGGAAAGACAATTTCATCTCCACCTTCGCGTTCGCGCCTTTTGCCTCGACGCCCGCACTCGGCTAGAACGCAACGCGACCTGTCCTTACGATTTGCCCAGCAGGAGTTCAGCCCGTGGCCCTGATGCCGGTTTCCGACGCGCTCGATGCGGTGCTCGCGGGCGTCGAGCCTGTCGCGGACGAGATGGTTGCGCTCGATGCGGCCTACCATCGCGTGCTGGCGCGCGACGTCGCGGCGCGGCGCACGCAGCCGCCGCAGGCGATGTCGGCGATGGATGGCTATGCGGTGCGCGCTGCCGATGCGGCAGAGGTGGGCACAGAGCTCACCGTGATCGGCGAGGTCGCAGCAGGACGACCGTTTGCGGGAACGGTCGGTGCGGGTCAGGCAGTACGGATCTTCACGGGCGGCGTAGTGCCCGATGGCGCGGACGCGGTGGTAATCCAGGAGGACACAGTCGCTGACGGCAGGCGCGTCACGGTCAAGGAGGCCGCGATCGTTGGAAGGCACATCCGTCCCGCCGGCGTCGATTTCCGCGAAGGCGACGTGCTCCTGCGAGAAGGAGCAAGGCTCACCGAACGCGACCTATCACTCGCCGCCGGCATGAACCATCCGCAGCTAGCCGTCCGTCGCCGGCCCAGGATCGCGATTCTCGCGACCGGCGACGAACTCGTGATGCCGGGCTCAACGCCGGGCGCGGGCCAGATCGTCTTTTCCAACGGCTATGCCCTGCACGCGCTGGCGCGGGCCGAGGGCGCCGAAACGGTCGATCTCGGCATTGCCGCCGATACCGTTGCGGCGACCAGCGCCGGCATCCGCCGCGCCCGCGAGAGCGGCGCCGACATCCTGATCACGACCGGCGGGGCCTCGGTCGGCGACCACGACCTGGTGAGGCCGGCGCTTCAGGCCGAAGGTTTCGAGATGGCGTTCTGGAAGATCGCGATGCGGCCGGGCAAGCCGATGATGCACGGCCGTCTCGGCGCGATGCGGGTGATCGGCCTGCCCGGCAATCCGGTCTCGTCCTATGTCTGCGGCTTCCTGTTCATGGTGCCGTTGATTCGCGCGCTTGCTGGCCGCTCTCGCGTTCATCACCGCCGCGAGCGCGCCGTGCTCGGGCGCGACGTCGGGCCCAACGACGTCCGTGAGGATTATCTGCGCGCCCGGCTCGAGGAGCGCGAGGACGGCACGCTCGTGGCCGTTCCCGTCAACCACCAGGACTCCTCACTGCTTGCGAATCTCGCTATGGCACAGGCACTTCTCGTGCGCGCGCCGTTCGCACCGAAGGCTGAAGCAGGCACGCCTTGCGAGGTGTTGCGGCTGCCCTTGTGAGGGCGATCTGATTCACGTGTAGCGCGAACTTCGCTGCGTTCACCCAAAATTAAGTGGTTGCGGAACACATATCGAACATATAGTGTCCGTTCATGATTTGTTTCGAGCATCTAGCGGCTTCTGCTGAATCTGGCGTCTCGGAATCGAACGACATCAACCGGGGGATTTGGTCGAGATGTTAACGCGCAAACAATACGAGCTTCTGCGGTTCATCAGTGAGCGCCTCAAGGAAAGCGGCGTGCCGCCCTCCTTCGATGAGATGAAGGACGCGCTCGATCTTCGCTCGAAGTCGGGCATCCACCGGCTGATCACTGCGCTGGAAGAGCGCGGCTTCATCCGTCGCCTGCCCAACCGCGCGCGCGCCATTGAGGTCATCAAGCTGCCCGAGCTTCAGGCCGCGGGCGCCGGCCGCCGCGGCTTCACGCCGAGCGTCATCGAAGGCAATCTCGGCAAGGTGCGGGGCGTAAGCGCTCCCGTCGACGACGGCGATCGCCCCGTCGCCGTGCCCGTGATGGGACGGATCGCAGCCGGCACGCCGATCGAGGCATTGCAGACCCGCAGCCACACCATCAGCGTGCCTCCGGACATGCTCGGCTCGGGCGAGCACTACGCGCTCGAAGTGCGCGGCGATTCGATGGTCGACGCCGGCATCCTGGATGGCGACATGGCGCTGATCCAGCGCAACGAGACCGCCGACACCGGCGACATCGTGGTGGCGCTGATCGACGATGAGGAAGCGACGCTCAAGCGCTTCCGCCGTCGCGGCGCGTCAATCGCGTTGGAGCCCGCCAACACCGCCTATGAGGTGCGCATCCTGCCGCCGAACCGGGTGAAGATTCAGGGCAAGCTGATCGGGCTGTACCGGAAGTACTGATTGCCCGCCAGATTGCCGGTTATTGCGCAACGATGCGGGCGGACGGATTGTCCGCTCCGGCAAAATGGTGTTTTCGCTTCCATTGTGATTATCCCCACACCTGCGCGAAGCTAATCCTCGAGCATGGCAGGCGCGAATGCGCTGTGCACGATGCAGAGGACAAAACCCATGCGGCAGATGATTTTGAGCGCGATCTCGGCAGCCTTGATCGCGGAATCGGCATCCGCGAGCGATGCAGCGCAACACCAGCATGGCGCCCGCAAGGCAGAGCACGCGGCAACCAGCGCGCCATTCCGCAAGTCCAACAATGCGATCGCACCTGCGGCGCAGGTGAGATGGCCCTATTCGGGGTACTCCGCTCCTGCCGGCCGCTGATGGAAGCTCGCGTAAGTGAATGGCGTGAACCAAGATAGACTGGCGGCGCGAGGCTTTGTTCCTGGTGTGCCGGGAAAGATAATGTGATCGGGCGACGCGCAGACGGGCCGCAGATTTGCCCACAAAAGCGATACACTCCAAGGCTTCCAACTCTGATAGAGGCCTGCGCCTCCGGGGGGGCGCGGACCTGCTATCTCGCATGAGGAGCACTCCGATGTGTGACTACAGCCTACATGCCGTTGCGACCCGCCCCGCTCAAGTCGGCGAGACGATCGTCACGACAACCTTCCGCGGCACCTCGACGCGTGGATTTGCGTCGGAGCGTGATCTCTCGGTTGCCGTCTGCCTCCTGCCCGGCACCGAGCTCGCCTTCGCCGACAACGTCCGCTACGACAATCGCTGGATCTGGACGCGCACCGTCAATTCCCGCGTCGGCAAGTTCGGTAAGGTCGATCCGCACATTCCCGATCGTCATCATGATGCGATCGAATTCCCCGACGGCAACTACGTACTGGTGACGCAACTCGTCGAGGGACAGCGTGCCACGGTTCTGCAATTGCCGGTAACGCAGCCGCTCGGCGAGAAGACTGAGCAGCCCGCCGTCGAGCAGCACACCACCACGACGCCTACGACACGCCTGCCGATCGGCTGACGCGTCTTTCAATCCTCGGCCTGCAGGTCGGCCTCCGACGGCGTAGCATCCTTGCTGCGTGGAGTAGCCGGCCGCGGTGCGAGGCTGAGCTCGAAATCACTATCGCCGGCCCCGGCCGGCGACCAGGGGCGGTTTGCGCCCCTTATTTTTACCGTTCGCAGCGTGAAACCGTCGCCCTCGCGCGATAGCGCGAGCGCTCCTTGCGTCTTCAGACGCTCGCGATCCACGACCATCGCCGTGCAATCGGTTGCTGCCGGCTTCGCCGTCACCACCAGCGCGGCGCGGCTGCAATCATCCGCCAGCGCATCGACACGCAGCGAGAGCGCGACCAGGCGACCATCGGCGAGCGGTGTCACGCAGCCGGCCTCGTCGCATGAGACTCCGTCGGCGAGCGACGCATCCGTCGCACTGCGCGGATCGGCATCGGCCGCAAGCCACTCCTTGAGGAGAAAATTGTCCTTGCCGGTTCGGATCAGGTGCAGTTGGCCGTCCCTGCCGCGCACCGCGACGCTGTGGCCGTCGCCTGCGATCAGGATGTCGGGCTGGCGCATATGCAGCGCCCAGCCGATCGCGAGCGCCAACACGACGACACCCGTCCAGCGCAGCGGCGTCCGCAACAGGCCCATCACGACGAGGCCGATGCTGGCGGCAATCAGCGGACCGGCGCCGAAGGCGGTGATGCGTCCGACCGCGCCCGGCAACGCCGCGACCCAGCGCGTCACGACGACCATCCAGTCGATGCCGATCCCCATCAACCACCAGAACACGCCGTCGAGCCCGAACGGCGCTGCGATCAGCCCCAAAAGTCCGGCGGGCATCACCAGCGCCGAGACCACCGGCATCGCCGCGAGATTGGCGAGCACGCCGTAGGGCGTGACGCGGTGGAAATGGAAGGCGGCATAGGGCGTCGTTGCGAGCCCCGCGATCAGCGAGGCCATCAGCAGCATGACGAGTTCGCGGCCCCCCCAGAGCGCGATGCGCGCGGTGGCGGAGTCGTCGGGCGAGGCCAACAGCTTCGGCATGCCGATCTGCACCAGCGCGACAAGACCAAGCGTTGCCGCGAACGACATCTGGAAGCTCGGGTGCACCAGGGCCTCCGGCGCAACAGCGAGCACGATCATCGCGGCAACCGCCAGCGTGCGGAAGGTGATGGCGCGGCGATCGACCATCACCGCGATCAGCACTACCGCTGTCATGAAGAAAGAGCGCTGTGTTGCGACCTCGGCGCCGGACAGCAGCAGGTAAAACGCAGCGGCCACAAGTGCTGCCGCCGCGGACCATTTCTTGATCGGATGGCCCGCCGCAAATCCCGGGATCAACGCCAGCAGCGCGCGTACCGCAAAAAACACCACGCCGGCGACGACCGCCATGTGGTAGCCGGAGATCGACAGCACGTGCCCGAGGCCGGAGATGAACATCGCGTCGTTGACGGGCTCGGTGATCGCATCGCGCCGCCCGGTAAGGAGCGCGGTGGCGATCGCACGATTGTCGCCGTCGAGCGTGGCGCGGATACGCGCGTCGATTGCATCGCGCAGGCCCTGCATGATCGCGGCATAGCGCAGTCGCAAGCCTCCGGTCTCCGGTGCCGCGGCAACCGTGATCGCCCCCATCGCAAAGCCGGACGCGCCGATGCCCTGAAAAAACATGTCGCGAGCGAAATCATAGCTGCCGGGACGCAGCGGCGCGAGCGGCGGCATCAGCCGCGCCTTGAGTTGCACGAAGCTGCCGACCTCCGGCGCTGTGCCCTTGCGCACAGACAGCCGCACGCGCTCGAGCTGGATGTCGCCGCGCGGCGCCTCCATCGTAGTCACCCGCAGCACGAAGCGGTCGGTCCGCTCGCGAATATCGCGCGTCTCGACGAAGCCGGACAGCGCCACCGAATAGAGCGGCTTGGCCAGCACTGTGTGCGCGATGCGCGCCGTCTTCCAGGTCGCCGTCGCAAAGCCTGCGGCGATCGCGGCGATCATGATGGCGGGCGCGAACAACCGGCTCCGCCGCAACAGCAGGCTACCTGCCATGAGCACCAGCGCCGTGATCGCGGCGACCAAGAGCACAGGTTCGTGGTCGGCAGCAAAATAGAGTGCAATCCCGCTCCCGAAGGCCACGGGCACCCACGGCAGCAGCCGACCGGCGCCAGCTTCCGCGCTCGCCCATCCGCGTAACGTCTCGGCCAGTGACGACCACGCGCCAAAGCCTGCTGGCACAAGTCCGCCGGCCGGAAAGGCACGGCCCGTTGGCCATGTCCCGGCGATCCCTTGCGAGCGGTGTGGCCGGGGAGGCTCCGCCATTCCTGCACCTTACAATACGCGACGGGTGCGGAGGCTACCGGAAGGTGTGGGGATGCGAATAGCGGAACAGAAAGGGAACCGGCCGAGGGGCCGCTACTTTTCCTCTTCCATCGTCACCGCCACCGCCGCCTTGGCCGAGAGCCGGACCTTGTTGCCCTCGATATCGGCAACGAGGCCCTTGTCGATGAAATGATGATGGCCCTTGTGGCTGCCCTCTCCGCTGTCCTTCCTGGTCAGCTTGATGCGGTTGCCCTCGACGCGGTCGACGGTACCGATATGAACGCCGTCGGCGCCGATCACTTCCATGTGCTCTGCGATCTCTTGCATGGTGGGATCCTCGTTGGACCCACACAACGCCGGAAGAGGCAGGTTCGTTTCTCTCGTCGAAATGACGATGCCGTGCACGGCACGCTTGTCAGATCAGCGGCGCGCGCGACGAGGCGTGGTGATTGACGATTTTCCAGTCACCGTCCTCACGAATGATGACCCAGCTCATCTTGACCGAAAGCTCCGGGCGTTCCCCGGCAAGGTCAAAGGAGACAATCGCGGCCATGTTGATCAGGTCCGGCCCGACCTGCGCCGCCCGCACTTCGGAAAAGGTCGCATTTGGCGAATGCCAGCGCGGCAAGCCGTTGAAATAATCGGC
The DNA here is from genome assembly GCF_054185165.1 of Bradyrhizobium sp. UFLA05-109. Classification (NCBI taxonomy): domain Bacteria; kingdom Pseudomonadati; phylum Pseudomonadota; class Alphaproteobacteria; order Hyphomicrobiales; family Nitrobacteraceae; genus Bradyrhizobium; species Bradyrhizobium sp. UFLA05-109. The sequence goes on from NZ_JBBIAR010000028.1 coordinate 10,514, forward strand.
AACACCATCCCTGCCCCGATAGAACTTTGGGTTGGAGCCAAAGAAGAACGCGTTCCTCGAATACAGCGACGACAGTGCCGGCGCATCCAGCCTTGCGAAGCCGGCGGACCATTTCGCGATGATGGCGGAAACGATGGCGTCGGCGTCATCTGGCATGCGGCAGCTCAGCCCTTTTCAGCCTTTGGCGACTTCCTTCGCAAACGTGTCGCGCAATCCGATCGTCCGCGAAAACACCGGCTTGCCCGGCGTCGAATCCTTGTCGCGCACGAAGTAGCCCTGCCGCTCGAACTGCATCGGCTCGGTCGCATTGCTCTCGGCAACCGACACCTCGATCCGCGCGTCGGGAAGGATCTCCAGCGACTGCGGGTTTAGATCGGCGGCAAAATTGGCCGCGTTCGGGCTCGGGTTCGAGAACAGCTGGTTATAGACGCGGATCTCGGCGGGTACGGACTGCGCCGCTGGCAGCCAGTGCATGGTCGCCTTGACCTTGCGGCCATCGGGCGCGTTGCCGCCCTTGGTCAGGGGATCATAGGTGCAGCGGAGCTCGACCACTTCGCCGGCGTCGTTCTTGATCACGTCAGTGCACTTGATGAAATAGGCGTAGCGCAGCCGCACCTCGTTGCCCGGCGACAGGCGGAAAAACTTCTTCGGCGGATTTTCCATGAAGTCGTCGCGCTCGATATAGATCTCGCGGGAGAACGCGATCTTGCGCGTGCCGGCCGACTGATCGTCCGGATGGTTGATCGCCTCGAGCTCCTCGACCTGCCCTTCCGGGTAGTTCTCGATCACGACCTTGAGCGGCCGCAGCACCGCCATGCGCCGCTGCGACGTGCGGTTCAATTCCTCGCGGATGCAGAATTCGAGCATGCCGACGTCGACCACGCTGTTGGCTTTCGCCACACCGATGCGCTTGACGAATTCGCGAAGTGCGGCCGGCGGCACGCCGCGGCGGCGCAGGCCCGCCATGGTCGGCATGCGCGGATCGTCCCAGCCCGCGACGTGGCCGTCGCGCACGAGCTGGGTGAGCACGCGCTTCGATAACACCGTGTAGGTCAGGTTCAGCCGCGCGAATTCGTACTGATGCGGCTCCGAGGGCACCGGCAGCTTTTCGATGAACCAGTCGTAAAGCGGACGGTGGTCCTCGAATTCCAGCGTGCAGATCGAGTGGGTGATGCTTTCGATCGCATCCGACTGGCCGTGCGCGTAGTCGTAGCTCGGATAGATGCACCACTTGTCGCCGGTCCGCGGGTGATGCGCATGCAGGATGCGGTACATCACGGGATCGCGCAGGTTGATGTTCGGCGAAGCCATGTCGATCTTCGCCCGCAGCACGCGCGCGCCATTCGGGAATTCGCCGGCCTTCATGCGGCGGAACAGGTCGAGGTTCTCCTCGACCGTGCGGTCGCGGAATGGCGAGTTCTTTCCCGGATCGGTTAGCGTGCCGCGCGTAAGCCGGATCTCGTCCTGGGTCTGGTCGTCGACATAAGCGAGCCCGTCGCGGATCAGCTTCTCCGCCCATTCGTAGAGGCGGTCAAAGTAATCCGAGGCGTAGAACAGGTTCTTGCCCCAGTCGAAGCCGAGCCAGTGCACGTCGGCCTGGATGGAATCGATATACTCCTGCTCCTCCTTGACCGGATTGGTGTCGTCGAAGCGTAAGTGGCAGCGGCCGCGAAATTCCTCGGCGATGCCGAAATTGAGCGCAATCGACTTGGCATGGCCGATGTGCAGGTACCCATTCGGCTCCGGCGGGAACCGGGTCACGACCTCCTTGTACCTGCCCGCATCGAGATCGGCCTGGACGATGTCACGAATGAAATCGCGCCCCGCCTCAGTTGCCACCGGTTCTGTCGTCATTCCGAAAATCCTGTAGGGAAATCAGCGGTCCTTCTGCCAGTTTCGGGAGGCTGAGCCAAGCCCTCAGCCCGGTCCGAAGCGGTCCGCCGGCAGGCTTTAGTTATGCACCGTTCCTGCTATACACCACCGCCTCCAATGCATAGGCCGTTCCACTCATGACCGATACCGTCGTCACGCGCTTCGCCCCCTCGCCGACCGGCTTCCTCCATATCGGGGGCGCCCGCACGGCGCTGTTCAACTGGCTCTACGCAAAGAAGCACGGCGGCAAGATGCTGCTCCGGATCGAGGATACCGACCGCGAGCGCTCCACCGAGGCGGCGATCGGCGCCATCCTCGACGGACTGAAGTGGCTTGAGCTCGGCTGGGACGGCGAGGTGATCTACCAGTTCAGCCGCGCCGCTCGCCACCGCGAGGTGGCCGAGCAGCTGCTCGCCGACGGCAAGGCCTATCACTGCTACGCAACGGCCGAGGAGCTCGCCGCAATGCGCGAGAAGGCGCGCGCCGAGGGCCGCACCCGCCTCTATGACGGCATGTGGCGCGACCGCGATCCGGCAACCGCGCCAACCAACGTCAAGCCGACGATCCGGCTGCGCGCGCCGCAGACCGGCGAGACCGTGATCGAGGACCAGGTGCAGGGCCGCGTGGTCTGGCAGAACGAGAACCTCGACGACCTCGTTCTGCTCCGCGGCGATGGTACGCCGACCTACATGCTCGCGGTGGTAGTCGACGACCACGACATGGGCGTCACCCATGTGATCCGCGGCGACGATCATCTCATCAATGCCGCGCGCCAGAAGCAGATCTACGATGCGATGGGCTGGACGCTGCCGAGCATGTCGCACATCCCGCTGATCCACGGCCCGGACGGCTCGAAGCTGTCCAAGCGGCACGGCGCGCTCGGCGTCGACGCCTACCGCGCCATGGGCTATCTGCCTGCCGCGCTACGCAATTACCTCGTCCGGCTCGGCTGGAGTCATGGCGACCAGGAGATCTTCTCGACCGAGGAGATGATCGCGGCGTTCGACCTCGCCAGCGTCGGCCGCGCCGCCGCACGTTTCGACTTTGCCAAGCTCGAGAACCTCAACGGCCACTACATCCGTAACGCGGACGATCAATCACTCGTGAAGATGTTCGAGGACGTGCTCGACCACATTCCGGGACGAGCCGAGCTCAAGGCCAAGCTGAACGATGCCACGCGCGCGCAGCTTCTGAAGGCCATGCCGAGCCTGAAAGAGCGCGCCAAGACGCTGATCGAGCTGATCGACGGCGCCTATTTCATCTTCGCCGACCGGCCGCTGGAGCTCGATCCCAAGGCAGCAGCGCTGCTGACGGCAGAGAACCGGGCGCTGATCGGCCAGCTTCATTCCGCGCTGGAGAATGTCGAGAGCTGGAGCGCGGCCACCGCGGAGGCCGCGCTGCGCGCCTTTGCCGAGGAAAACAATCTCAAGCTCGGTGCGGTCGCCCAGCCATTGCGAGCGGCGCTGACGGGACGGTCCACCTCGCCCGGTATTTTCGAGGTTTTGGACGTCCTGGGACGCCAGGAAAGCCTGGGCCGGCTGAAGGATCAATCTACGACGTAAGTCCTGTGCGGTGCCCATCTTGCAGCGCACACAGCAATAATATACCCATCTCACCCGTAGCTTCTGGAATATCCGGCTTGCCCCGCCATCTGATGGGGGACGATCAGGTCCGGCCCGTTTCACAATTCATCGGGGACTTACGATGGACGCAAAATCCACAAAAACAGCAACGCTGACGGTCGGAAACAAGAATTACGATCTCCCGATCCTGAGCGGCAGCGTCGGGCCTGACGTCGTCGACATCGGCAAGCTCTACGGCCAATCCGGCCTCTTCACCTACGATCCGGGCTTCACCTCGACCGCGAGCTGCCAGTCCAAGATCACCTATATCGACGGCGACGCCGGCGTGCTCGAATACCGCGGCTATCCGATCGAGCAGCTCGCCGAGCACGGCGACTTCCTGGAGACCTGCTACCTTCTGCTTTACGGGGAGCTGCCGACGGCGGCCCAGAAGAAGGATTTCGACTACCGCGTCACGCACCACACGATGGTGCACGAGCAGATGGCCCGCTTCTTCCAGGGCTTCCGCCGCGACGCTCATCCGATGGCGGTGATGGTGGCCTCCGTCGGCGCGCTCGCCGCGTTCTATCACGACTCCACGGACATCACCGATCCGAAGCAGCGCATGATCGCCTCCATGCGCATGATCGCGAAGATCCCGACGCTCGCCGCCATGGCCTACAAATATTCGGTCGGCCAGCCGTTCGTGTATCCGAAGAACTCGCTGAAGTTCGCCGAGAACTTCCTGAACATGTGCTTCGCCGTGCCGTGCGAGGAGTACAAGGTCAATCCGGTGCTCGCGGATGCACTGGAGAAGATCTTCATCCTGCACGCGGACCATGAGCAGAACGCGTCGACCTCGACGGTGCGCATCGCCGGCTCCTCCGGCGCCAATCCGTTCGCCTGCATCGCAGCGGGCATCGCCTGTCTCTGGGGTCCGGCCCATGGCGGCGCCAACGAAGCCGCGCTTGCGATGCTCGCCGAGATCGGCACGGTCGACAAGATTCCCGAGTTCATCGCCAAGGTGAAGGACAAGAACAGCGAAGTCCGCCTGATGGGCTTCGGCCACCGCGTCTACAAGAACTACGATCCGCGCGCCAAGATCATGCAGAAGATGTGTCACGCCGTGCTCAAGGAGACCGGCCATGGCGACGATCCGATGCTGAAGGTGGCGCTGGAGCTGGAGAAGATCGCCCTCAGCGACCAGTACTTCATCGACCGCAAGCTCTACCCGAACGTCGACTTCTATTCGGGCATCACGCTGAAGGCGATGGGTTTCCCGGTCTCGATGTTCACCGTGCTGTTCGCGGTCGCGCGCACCGTCGGCTGGATCAGCCAGTGGAGCGAGATGATCGAGGATCCGCAGCAGAAGATCGGCCGCCCGCGCCAGCTCTACACCGGGCTCACCAGACGCGACTACCAGCCGATCGACCAGCGGAAGTAAGGTCGGCTTCAAGGCCAAACGAAACGGCGCCATCATGGATGGCGCCGTTTTTGTTTGTGATTGCCGCTAGACTAGTTTCCCCGAACGCCCTTCCGCATCGTCGCGAGCACGATGTCGGCGGCAAGCACGCTCGGCGACTTGTTGCCGGTCGACATGATCGTGTCGAGCCGGGCAAAGGCCTCGACCTGTTGCTGCCGCGATGGCGTATCCGTCAGCACCTCGGTCAAGGCGTCTGCGAGCTTTTCCGGCGTGCAGTCCTCCTGCAAGAACTCGGGGATCACCTCCCTGCCGATCACGAGATTGGCGAGGATCACGGAAGGGACGCGGATGGCGCGGCGCAGGATAAAGGCCTCGATCGCGCCGACGCGATAGGCCGTCACCATGGGAATGCCCGACAGCGCAAGCTCCAGCGTCACCGTGCCGGATTTCGCCAGCGCGGCCCGCCCGATCCGGAATGCGGCACGCCGCTCGGCTTCGCCGACCACGATCTGCGGCTTGACCGGCCAGCTTGCGATGCCCTCACGCACCGTTGGTTCGAGATGCGACATGGTCGGCAGCACCAATTCGAAACGCTGGCCCAAAGCCTGCAACCGGCCGAGCGTGGCGCCGAACACCTCGAGATGGTGCCTGATCTCGCTGCGGCGGCTGCCGGGCAAGACCAGCAGCACCGGCGGCTCGCCATCGCGGCGCTCCTGCTCCTCCGCATTCGGCCGCAGCGACGACAATTGCTCGATCAGGGGATGGCCGACATAGCTGCACGGCGGCCCGCGCAGCTTGCGATATTCCTCGGGCTCGAACGGCAGCAGGCCCAGCACGTGATCGACATACGACAGCATGGCCCGCGCCCTGCCCGGTCGCCAGGCCCAGACCGAGGGCGAGACGTAGTCGACGATCGGAATCGCCGGATTGCGCGCCCGGACACGGCGGGCAACACGGTGGGTGAAGTCGGGACTGTCGATGATGACGAGCGCGTCGGGCGCGGCATCCGTCACGGCATCCGTGGTCTTGCGGATCAGCCGCAGGATTTTTGGCAGTTGCTGCACGACGGCGGCAAAGCCGACGATCGAGAGCTCCTCGATCGGAAAGAGTGAGACCAGCCCCTCGCGCGCCATCGTGCGGCCGCCAACGCCTTCGAACTGAACGCCATCGCCGAGCCGCTGGCGCAGCACCTTCATCAGCGCAGCTCCCAAACGGTCGCCGGATTCCTCCGTGGCGATCAGAAAGATTTTCCGCTTTGGATCGCGCCCCGGCATCACGCTTGCAAGCCGATGACGAAGAGATAGTTGGCGTCGGCGCGCTCGATCATCGCCTGCGGCTCGGCCGCGATGGTGTTGCCCGCGATTACGGCGATGCCCGAAAGGCCAGCGCTGGCGACACCTTCAACGGTACGCGGGCCGATGGTCGGCAGGTCGAAGCGCAAATCCTGTCCGCTCTTCGGTGCCTTGACCAGTACGCCGCGCCCGCGCGCCGCGCGGATGCGGCCCTCGCTGCGCAGCCGCGCCACGCGCTGGAGCAGCCCGTCAGTGCCCTCGATGTCCTCGACCGCGACCACATGCCCGTCGATCACGACGACGGCCTGGCCGATATCGAACGGGCTCAGCGCGGCCAGCACCGCGCGGCCGCGCTCGATGTCGCCCCTGGCGTTGTCGGCCGGCCAAGCGCGGGTGATGCAGCCCTCGGGCATCAACAGATCTGGTGCGACGTCCTTGATCCCGACCATGCGAAAGCCGTCCTGCTCGAGCATGCGGCCGACGCCGGAGAGCAGATGGTCGTCGCCGCCGCGAAACGCGCGGACGACGTGGCCGAGAAGCCGGAGCGTCTTGAGATCGAAGCGCACTTCCGACAGCGAGGGCCGCATCAAGGTGCCGATGAAGATCAGGTCGCGGCAGCCCTCTTCGCGAAACAGCCGCATGGCGCGGCCGAGCTGGCCGACCGAGATCCAGCGATGGCGGAATTTTTCCACTTGGACCGGATCGCAGGCGCCGCGCAGCGGAAACAGCACCGGCGCGAGACCACGCGCGGCGAGCGACTCTGCAACTGCAAACGGCATGGCGCCGCCGCCAGCGATGACGCCGACCGGTGACGAAATCTCTGGAGCCGCCGATGTCATGCTCGCGGCCATCCCCGTGCTTACTGCCCGATCGCGGGAAGGCAGAGCGGGCGATGCTTGCCCTTGCCGATGAAGTCGAGGATTTCGGCGATGGCGGGATCCTCGGCCGCAAGCGGCTGCACCGAAGCGAGCCGTTCGGCGAAAATGCCAGGGCCGTGGAACAGCTTTTGGTAGAATGCGCGCACGCTCGCGAGCCGCTGCTTGGTAAACTTGCGCCGCTTCATGCCGATGATGTTGAGGCCTTCGAGCACCGCATACTGGCCGTTGACGAGCCCGAACGGGATGATGTCGTCGCGCACGCCACAAACGCCACCGACCATCACCTGCGACCCGATGCGCGTGAATTGGTGCACCGCGGATAACCCGCCGATGAAGACGAAGTCGCCGATCTCACAGTGCCCCCCGAGCGTCGCCGAGGTCGCGAAGATCACGTCGTTGCCGACATGGCAGTCGTGCCCGACATGGCTGCAGTTCATGAAATAGCCGCGGTCGCCGACCTCTGTGACGCCGCCGCCGGCGACAGTGCCGGCATTCATGGTCACGGATTCGCGGATGGTGCAGCCCGAGCCGATCTGTAGCTTCGTCAGCTCACCGCGATAGCTGAGTGATTGCGGCGGTGTGCCGAGCGATGCGAACGGGTAGATCGTGCAATCGTCGCCGATGGTGGTCCGCGCCGTGATGTGCACATGCCCGATCAGCTTGCAATTTCTGCCGATCGCGACGTTCGGACCGATGATGCAGTAGGGTCCGATCTCTGTGCCCTCGCCGATCACGGCGCCGTCTTCCACGCGCGCGGTGGGATCAATCTTGCTCATTAAGAAGGTCTGACTATCCGTTGAAGTCGCTCGGTTTTCCGGTGGTTAGCGCGACTTTGCGTGATCTGTCCAGTGACGTATCATCTCGGCGTATTTCCACCTGATCGCCATTCCGGGATGCGTGCAAAGCACGCAGGCCCGGAATCCATCTCACCGCTCGCACCGCGACCCAATGGATTCCGGGCTCGCGACGGAGCCTGTCATCGGGCCGCGCTTCGCGCGGACCCGTTGGTTGCGCCCCGGAATGACGAAAAAAACAGGATAGTTCGAACGTAATCCGGCAAAGCGCAGCTTTGCTCAGTCCGTCAGCATCGCACCGACGTCGGCTTCGGCAACGACCTGGCCGTTGACCTTGGCGTCGCCGTGAAACCACCACATCGCCTTGCGGCGGCCAATCGAGCGCATGTGGTATTCGATCGTGTCGCCGGGCAGCACGGGCTTGCGGAATTTGCACTTGTCGATGGTGAGGAAATACACCGCCCGCGGCTTCTCGGTGCCATCGACCGACGTGATGCCGATCACGCCCGCGGTCTGCGCCATCGCCTCGATCATCATCACGCCGGGATAGACCGGCCGCTCGGGGAAATGGCCCTGGAACGCCGGCTCGTTGAAGGTGACGTTCTTGATGCCGATGCCGCTATAGTCCGTGCGGATGTTGATCACCCGATCGATCAACAGCATCGGGAAGCGGTGCGGAAGCGTGCGGAGAATCGCGTTGATGTCCACGAGCTCGAACCTGACCGGTGCTTCCTCCATTACTCCTGTCCCTCGTCCTTCGCATCGGCCTTGCTGTCGCGTACCAGACGCTCCACCGCGATGATTTCCTTGAACCACTGCTTGGTCGGCTTGGCAAAGAAGCCGCCCCAACGTCCGCCTGCCGGGATGTCGTCCTTGACGCCGCTCATCGCGGTGACCTGAGCCCCATCGCCGATCTTGAGGTGATTGTTGATGCCAACCTTCGCTCCCAGCGCAACGTTGTCGCCGATCGTCAGGCTACCGGCGAGGCCGATCTGAGCGGCCAGCAGGCAGTTCCGGCCGATGGTCACATTGTGGCCGATCTGGACCTGGTTGTCGATTTTGGTGCCCTCCCCGATCACGGTGTCACGCAACGACCCACGATCGATGGTGGTGCCGGCGCCGACCTCGACGTCGTTCTGGATCAGCACCCGTCCGGTCTGCGGGACCTTGAGGTGCCCCTCGGGACCGAAAAAGACGAAGCCGTAGCCGTCCTGACCGATCGAGCAGCCGGGGTGGATCAGCACGTTGTTGCCGATCAGGGCGCACTGGATGGCCGTACGGGCACCGACGTCGCAGTCCCGGCCGATCTTGACGCCGGGGCCGATCACCGCGCCGACGCCAATCACCGTGCCACTGCCGATTTCGACCTCCGGGCCGATGACGGCCAGCGGATCGACCACGACGCCGTCCTCCAGACGCGCCGTCGGATCGATGATCGCCGACGGCGCGATGCCGTTATTGCCGACCGAGGATTGCGGCCTCAGCGCGTCGCCATGCCATTCCCGGGCGATCCTGACGAAGGCGCGAAACGGCTGCGCCACGCGCAGCGCGGCGACGTGGGCCGGCACCTGCGCCTCGAAGCGCGGGCTGACGAGGCACGCGCCGGCCTTGGTCGCCTTGAGCTGGTCGACATATTTGAGGTTGTCGAAGAACGTCAGGTGCATCGGACCGGCTTCGTCGAGCGAAGCCAGGCCCGTGATGATGTGGCCGGCCCGGGCCGGGTCGACCAGCTGAGCCTTCGTCAGCGTGGCGATATCAGCCAGCGCCGACGCAGGCGGCTTCTTGAAGAAGGACGGCTGTGCCATTCCACCCCGTCGAGGTCCGGCCGGAGATCGGCTTAGAACGACGTACCGCCGCCGAACCGGAACTGCTGCACGCGGTCATACGCGCCCTTGGTGAGCGGCACTGCGTAGTCGAAGCGCAGCGGTCCGAACGGAGACTGCCAGATCAGACCGACACCCACCGACGAGCGGACGACGTTACCATTGTCATACACCAATCCGGTACAAGTTCCAGCCGTGGCCGGGTTGACGGTCGACGGAGTACAGTTCGAGTTCTTCGTCGTCGTCGTTTCGCCGGTGAGCGCCCAGGTCGTCGGGCCCTGGTAGTCGTAGAGACCGCCGGCGTCGGCATAGACCGCACCCTTCAGGCCCACTTCCTTGGGCAGGAACCAGAACGGCATCTGCAATTCGAGCGAAGCGCCCCAATACTTCGTGCCGCCAAGCGCGTCCTGCGTGCCAAAGGGATTGAGGTCGCGGGGACCGATGCCGTTCGGCGCAAAGCCGCGGACGAGGTTCGGACCCATCTGGAAGTGATCGAGCATGCGCAGCTCGGTGCTGCCCCACTTGTTCAGGATACCGCCCTGCAAGTGGACCAGGCCGACGAGATCGGACACCAGCGACTGGTAGTACTTCGCATCGACCGCCGTCTTCAGGTAGGAGACGTCGCCGCCGACGCCGGCGAAGTCCTGCCGGAAGTCGACCAGGAGGCCGTCAGTCGGGTTCTTGTTGTTGTCGAGCGTGTTGTAGGTCAGCGTGTAGCCAAGCGCCGAAGTCAGCGTCGCGCCGTTCGCCAGCTCTTTGCGCACCGGCAGCGAGGCTTCGCCGTTCTGGTAGCACCCGAGGCCGTTCGTGGAGCTGAGATCCGGGACACCGCCGTTTGCGGCGGAGAAAGCCGGGCTTGTATTGGCCGCAGTGCCCAACGTGTTGTTACAGTCCTGCAAATAGGACGGCAGCGTGATTTCCTGACGGTAGACCGAGTAGCGCAGCTGCAAGGCCAGATCTTCGCGCAGGCTGAAGCCGAGCCGCGGGCTGAAACCCAGCGTCTTGGTGCCGTAGGAGATGTAGCTGTTGGACAGCTGCGTGCGCTGATAGAGGTCGAGGCCGAGCGCGACGCGGTAGTCGAGCAGGTACGGCTCGACGAACGACAGCGAATAGCCGCGTGCATACTGGCCGTAGGTGACCGCGGCCTTAGCGAACAAGCCGCGGCCGAGAAGGTTGCGCTCGGAGATCGAGACTTCGGCCAGCGCACCGTCGGTCGTGGAGTAGCCGCCCGACACCGAGAAGTCGCCGGTGGACTTTTCCTCGAGATCGACGATCAGGACCACGCGGTCGCTGGACGAGCCCGGCTCTGTAGTGATCTTGACGCTCTTGAAGAAGTCGAGGTTCTTCAGGCGGCGCTCGGCACGATCGACCAGCGCACGGTTGTAGGCATCGCCCTCGGAGAGGTCGAATTCGCGCCGGATCACGTAGTCGCGCGTGCGGACGTTGCCGCGAATGTTGATGCGCTCGATATAGGTGCGCGGACCTTCGTCGATGTTGAACACGACAGAGACTGTGTGCGCATCGAAATTACGGTCGCCGCCGGGCCGAACCACGGCGAAGGCATAGCCGCGACGCGAGGCCTCGATCTGCATCTCCTCGACCGACTTCTCGACCGCTTCGACGTTGTAGAGCGAGCCGACGTTGACGCGCGAAAAGCTGCGCAGCACGTTGGGATCGAAGTTCGGGATGCTCGTGCGGAAGTCAACCGATCCGACGCGGTACTGCTGGCCTTCCTCGATCTTGAAGGTGACGAGGAAGCCCTTTCTCTCCGGATCGTATTCGGTGATCGCGGCGACCACCTGCACGTCGGCGAAGCCGTGCTTGAGGTAGAAGCGGCGAATCAGGTCGCGGTCGGCCTCGACCCGGTCCGGATCGTAGACGTCGGCACTGCCGAGGAAGCTCAGGAGATTCGTCTCACGGGTCTTGATGACGTCCCTCAGGCGATAGCTCGAATAGGCAACGTTGCCGACGAAGTCGATCGACTTGATGCCGGTCTTGGCGCCCTCATCGATCGTGAAGACCAGATCGACGCGGTTGTTCGGCTGCTCGATGATCTCGGGCGTCACGTGCACGTCGTAGCGGCCGGAGCGACGATAGATTTCGGCGATGCGCAGCGTGTCCGACTGCACCACGGCACGCGAGAACGTGCCGCGCGGTTTGGACTGGACTTCGGCGGTGAGCTGCTCGTCCTTGATCTTCTTGTTGCCCTCGAAGGCGACGCGGCCGATGACGGCGTTTTCGACCACCGAAACCACGATCCGGCCACCGACGCGGTTGATCTTCACGTCCTGGAACAGGCCGGTCTCGATCAGCGCCTTGAGGCCGTCGTCGATGGCCGCCTGGTCAAGGCGTCCGCCAGGACCCGGCTTGAAATAGGAACGGATGGTCTCGACCTCGACACGGCGGTTCCCCTCCACCGAGATCGAATCCACGGTCTGGGCCGCAGCCGGCGACGACACGAAAGCGGCCCCGACCGGGGCCAGCACCGGCACGCCGAACATGATCAGGGTGGCGAGCAGGCCCCCCCGGACCTTCATACCAAAAATCATGCGCAACGACGCCCTTATCATTCCAGTGCCAGACCCAACCCCAACGCCGGTCTGGGAGATTCCCCAAGTTTCATGCCGCTTGTAGCTAATTTCACCGACGCCGCAAACGGCCGAGCGCGCCGTAATTTCATTTCAGTCCAAGACGTTGCCTAAGAGCAACGTCACAAAAAAGCCCGCTTCACGATGCCGCCAGATGGAGAATGTCGTTGTAGGTCGCAAACACCATCAACATCAGTACCAAGCCGAGCCCGATTCGAAACCCCATCTCCTGCGCGCGTTCCGACAAAGGCCGGCCCCGGACCGCCTCCACCGCGTAGAACAAAAGGTGCCCACCATCGAGCAGCGGAACCGGAAACAGGTTCAACAGCCCGATCGAGATCGACAGCACCGCAGCCAGGTGCACCAGCGCCGCAAGACCGATGGTCGCGACCTGCCCGGAGATCTGGGCGATTCGCAAGGGACCGCCGACCTGATCGGCCGCCTCGCGGCCCGTAAAGACCCCACCGATATAAGCGAGCGTGCGGTCGATCACGAACCAGGTTTCCTTCACGCCCAGCCACAGCGCCGTAGCCGGATCGACCCGTTCGGTGACCGTGTCACCGGCCGCTGTCTGCCGGGTGATTCCGAGCACGCCGAGCCGATGCACGTTGCCGAATGGGTCCTTCACCTCGCGCAGTTCCGGGGTCCCGGTCAGATCGACCTGCGAATCGCCTCGCTTCACGCTGAAGGTCAGCTTCTCGCCGGCATGCGTGCCGACGATCCGCTGCATGTCGGAGAAGCTTCCGATCTTGGTTCCGTCGATCGTGGTCACGACGTCGCCGACCTGGAAGCCGGCCGCAGCCGCGGCGCTGCCGGCCTCGACCTTGTCGACTCGCGCCGTCGTCGATGGCTTGCCGAAAAAGGTGAAAAGACAGGTGAAGATCACGATCGCGAGCAGGAAGTTCGCGATCGGTCCGGCCGCGACGATCGCAGCCCTCGGGCCCACCTTCTTGTGATGGAAGCTGCCGGCGCGTTCCTCTGCCGACATCGCAGCCAGCGTCTCGGCCGACGGCGTCGAGGCCTCGGTGTCGTCGCCGAAGAATTTGACGTAGCCGCCGAGCGGGATCGCCGAAATCTTCCAGCGCGTGCCATGGCGGTCGTTGAAGCCGACGAGCTCAGGGCCAAAGCCGAGCGAAAAGGTCAACACCTTCACACCGGCCCAGCGCGCAACCAGAAAATGGCCGAGCTCATGGAAGAAAACAACGATAGTCAGGACGAATAAAAAGGGGATCGCGTAGCCGATCAGCCCATGGCTCAACGTATTGAAGCTATGGAGGAAAAACTCAGTCATCGATTCCTCTTAACCCGGCGCCTCGCGGCCCCGGTTCCGAACCTACTAGGATGCCTTTGAGGCAATTTGAGGCAATAGGGTGGCCGCCCTATTTCGCGCAACATGGTCAACGGTGATCGCATCATCCGCGGAGGACAAGGGCGCCAGATTGCCACCCCTGATCCAGTCTTCGAGCGTCGCTTCGACCAGCCGCGCTATGGCGCCGAATCTGATCTTGCCGGCGATGAAGGCCGCCACCGCGACCTCGTTCGCCGCATTATATACCGTAGTGGCGCCGCGTCCCGTCCTTAAAGAATCGTAAGCGAGGCGCAGGCCCGGGAAGCGCTCAAAGTCAGGCGCCTCGAAGGTCAATTGCCCGATCTTGGCGAGGTCGAGCTTGGCGGCGGGTCCCTTGATGCGGTCGGGCCAGCCGAGGCAGTGCGCGATCGGCGTGCGCATGTCGGGGGCGCCGAGCTGCGCAACGACCGAGCAGTCGGAGAATTCGACCATGCCGTGGATGATCGACTGCGGATGGACCAGCACGTCGATCTCGTCCGGCTTCAAGGCGAACAGATAGGACGCCTCGATCACCTCGAGGCCCTTGTTCATCATCGAGGCGGAATCGATGGTGATCTTCTGGCCCATGCTCCAATTCGGATGCTTCAGCGCCTGGGCCAGCGTTGCCTGCTCGATGTCGGTGCTCCTCCAGGTGCGGAACGGGCCGCCCGAGGCGGTGATGATGACGCGCACGAGCTCGTCGCGATTGCCCGAGCTCAGCGCCTGGAACAGCGCGTTGTGCTCGGAATCCGCGGGCAGAATGCAGGCACCCGCCTTGGTGGCGCGCTGCATGAAGAAATCGCCGGCGCAGACGAGACATTCCTTGTTGGCGAGCGCGACATGGGCGCCGCGATCGACCGCGGCGAGCGCGGGCTTCAGTCCCGCCGCACCGCTCACCGCCGCCATGACCCAGTCGGCCGGCCGCGCACCAGCCTCGATGACGGCGCTTTCGCCGGCACCGCATTCGGTCTTGGTACCGGCGAGCGCATCCTTGAGCTCGGCAAGTTTGGAGGTGTCGGCGATGGCGACGAAGCGCGCGGAAAACTCCTTCGCAAGCTTTGCCAGCGCCTCGACGTTGCCGTTGGCGGTCAGCGCCTCGACGCGATAGCGCTCGGGCGAAGCGCGCAACAGATCCATCGTGCTGTCGCCGATCGAGCCGGTGGCACCGAGGACGCTGACGCTGCGCACCGCAGATGCCGCGGGCTTGTTGTTACGCAAAGGGACTGGGCTCATTGTTTCACCAAACCATAAGACCGCTTCCCGCGCTATGCACACCATGGCGCAGGTAGCCGAAAATCCAGGCCACCAGAATGGCGGCGATGAAGCCGTCCAGGCGGTCCATCAGCCCGCCATGTCCGGGGATTAAGTGACTGGAATCCTTGACGCCGAACCGGCGCTTGACGGCGGATTCGAAGAGGTCGCCGGCTTGCGAGACCACCGACAAGATGGCGCTGAGGGCTAGCAATGGAACCGCCTTGCCGAACCCGGAGGCGGCAAAACCGCCTGCGACCGCCAGACTCGCGACGAAGCCGCCAATCGCGCCGGCCCAAGTCTTCTTGGGGCTCACGCTAGGCCACAATTTTGGACCGCCGATGCCCCGGCCCGCAAAATAACCACCGATGTCGGTCGCCCACACCACGAGCAGCACGAACATCAGTGCAACGAATCCGTTCACCGGATCCTGCCGCACCAGGATCGAGGCGAGCAGCGCAGCCACCGCATAGGCGAAGCCGGCCCCCGCCCAGGTAAACCTGTCTTTCGCCAGCAGCATGATCACGACGCCGCCGATGGCGCCAATCGCGACCGCAGCCTTGAGCGCCCCGAAGGCGACACAGAATCCCATGATGGCGAGGACGATCGTCCCACACGCTGTCAGGACAACCCGCCCTGCCCCGACCACCGTCAGCCATTCCACAAACAACCCGATCGAGGCGAGCGTAACCAGGAACGCCCAGAGCCAACCGCCGGCATAGGCGAGCGCGATCGCCAGCGGCGCCAGCACGAGGGCCGCGAGGACACGCATCATCAGGTTGCTTGAAGCCGGCTTTGAGCCCGCCGGCGCGGCATCGTTTTCGGTCACGAGGCGGTTTTCGCGACCAGGCCGCCGAAACGGCGTTCGCGTCTGGCAAATTCGGCGATCGCGCCTTCGAGCGCAGCCTTGTCGAAATCAGGCCAATGGATCGGCACGAACACGAGCTCGCTATAGGCGGCCTGCCACATCAGGAAATTGGATAGGCGCTGCTCGCCGGAGGTGCGGATGATGAGATCGGGATCGGGAATCTCGGGTGCGTCGAGATAATGCCCGAGCGCTTCGGCATCGATCGAGGCCGGATCACGCTTGCCCTCGGCGACTTCGCGCGCGAGCTTTTGCGCGGCTTTCGCGATCTCCTGCCGCGAGCCGTAGTTGAACGCGACGATGAGGGTGAGACGCGTGTTGTTGCGCGTCAGCTCCTCGGCCTCGTTCAAGAGGGCGCAGATGTCACCTTCGAGTCCCTCGCGCTCGCCGATGATGCGCACCTTGACGCCATCACGGTGCAGGCTCGCGAGGTCGTTGCGGATGAAGCGTCGCAACAGGCCGAAGAGATCGCCGATCTCGCTCGCCGGACGCGACCAGTTCTCGGAGCTGAAGGAGAAGATAGTGAGATAGCGGATGCCGAGTTCATGCGAGGCACGGACGACGCGGCGCAACGCTTCCACGCCGCGGCGGTGGCCCTCGGCGCGCGGCAGGCCACGTGCAGCCGCCCAGCGCCCATTGCCATCCATGATGATGGCGACATGCGCAGGCGCCTCGGACCTTTCCGGTCCTTCCGTGACGGGCGCGGCGGCGTTGGACATGAAGGCGATGCCTTAGACGGTGAGAATTTCTTTTTCCTTGGCCGCCAGCAACTGGTCGATCTCGGTGATCGTGCCATCGGTCGCTTTCTGCACCTCGTCGGCGTGACGCTTCTGGTCGTCCTCCGACATCTCGTGATTCTTCTCGAGCTTCTTGAGCACGTCGAGACCGTCGCGACGGACATGGCGCGCGGCGACTTTGGCAGCTTCAGCGTATTTGTGCGCGACCTTGACCAGTTCCTTGCGCCGCTCCTCGTTGAGCTCGGGGATGCGCAGGCGCAGCACCTGGCCTTCGGTGGCGGGGGACAGGCCGAGATTGGAATCGACGATTGCCTTCTCCACCGGCTTGACCATCGACTTGTCCCAGACCTGCACCGAGATCAGCCGCGGTTCCGGCACGCTGACGGTGGCGAGCTGGTTGAGGGGCATGTGGCTGCCGTAGGCTTCGACCTGAACCGGATCGAGCATCGAGGCGGAGGCGCGCCCGGTGCGCAGGCCCCCGAGCTCGTGCTTGAGGGACTGGACGGCGCCCTGCATGCGGCGCTTCAATTCGTTGAGGTCGAAATTACCCGTGGCCATCACGCTCTCCCTTCAGATACTCGGCCGAACCGCGCGAGCTGCGCCCGGCGGCCGTCAGCCGGCGACGATCGTCCCGTGGCCGATGCCGCGCAAAATCGCCCCGATCGAGCCCGGCTCGGCGATCGAGAATACGATGATAGGCAGTGACGTCTCGCGGGCAAGCGCGAAGGCGGTCGCATCCATCACCTTGTAGCCGCCCTCGATCGCCTGCGAATGCGTCAGCCGGTCGAAGCGCTTGGCGGCAGGATCCTTCTTGGGATCGGCCGAGTAGACGCCGTCGACATTGGTTGCCTTGAGGACGGCCTCGGCGCCGATCTCGGCGGCGCGCAGCACCGCGGTCGTGTCGGTCGTGAAGAACGGATTGCCGGTTCCACCGCCGAGCAGCACGATTCGGCCCTCGGCCAGGTATTTGTGCGCCGCAGCGCGGGTGAACAGCTCGGAAATCTCGGGCATGACGAAGGCCGACAGGGTACGCGCCGGCGTGCCCTTACGCTCGATCGCCGCTTCCACCGCGAGGCAGTTCATCACGGTGGCGAGCATGCCCATGGTGTCACCGGTCGGGCGCGACACGCCACGGGAGGACACCTCCACGCCACGAACGATATTGCCGCCGCCGATCACCACTGCGACCTCGGCACCGAGATTGCGTGCGGCGATCAGATCGTCGGCAACCCGGTCAACCGTCGGCTGGTCGATCCCAAAACCCTGCTGTCCCGCGAGATATTCGCCGGACAGCTTGATCACCACGCGACGGTAAACCGGATCAGTCATGAGCACTTTCCCTCTCCGGGCGCCGCTTCCGGCGGCAGGCCGGAAGGAACCGTCCCGGCGCTTACTTCTTGCCGCTGGCGGCCGCGACTTCTGCCGCGAAGTCGCTTTCCTGCTTCTCGATTCCCTCACCGAGAGCATAGCGCACAAAGCCGGCGATCTTCACGGGCCCCCCGACCTTGCCCTCAGCTTCCTTCACCGCCTGCGCCACCGACTTGCCGGTGTCGTGAATGAAGGCCTGCTCGAGCAGGCAGACTTCCTTGTAGTAGGTCTTCAGGCCGGACTCGACGATCTTCTCGATCACATTCTCCGGCTTGCCCTGCTGGCGGTACTTGTCGGCGAGCACGTCCTTCTCGCGCTTGACGATCGCCGGATCGAGACCGGCAGGCTCGAGCGCGAGCGGGTTGGCGGCCGCGACATGCATGGCGAGTTGGCGGCCGAGCGCTGCGAGCTCATCGGCCTTGCCGGACGATTCGAGCGCGACGAGGACGCCCATCTTGCCGGCACCATCGATGACGGCACCGTGGACGTAGCTCGACACCACGCCCTGGCTCACTTCGAGCGAAGCCGCGCGGCGCAGCGTCATGTTCTCGCCGATGGTGGCGATCGCGTCATTGATCGCAGCTTCGACCGTGACGTCGCCGACCTTGCTGGCCTTGATCTTCTCGACATCGGCGCCGGCATCGAATGCGACCTGGGCAATCATCTTGACGAGGCCCTGGAACTGGCCGTTGCGCGCGACGAAATCGGTCTCGGAGTTGACCTCGACAACGACGCCCTTGGTGCCCTTGGTGAGCGCACCGATCAAACCCTCGGCCGCGACGCGGCCGGACTTCTTGGCAGCCTTCGACAGACCCTTCTTGCGGAGCCAATCCTGAGCCGCTTCCATGTTGCCGTCGTTCTCGGTGAGTGCGGCCTTGCAGTCCATCATGCCCGCGCCGGTCGACTCGCGCAGGTCCTTGACCATTGCAGCTGTGATCGTAGCCATCGTTGAAAATCCTTCTTGCCTGCCGGTTAACCCGCGGCGCGGCGCTGTCTCGCCCCACCGCGGTCCATCACAGGACGTCGCGTCAACTGAAATGGTGGCCGGAATGATCCGACCACCCCTCGACTGTTATTCCGCTTCCGCGGTGAGCGCCTTGGCCTTGGCCACCCAGGCATCCGCACGGCTGGGCAGACCAACCTCTTCGCCGATCTTGTGCGCGGTGGCGTGATCGAGCTCGGCGAGCTGCCAGTAGTGGAAGATGCCGAGGTCGTTGAACTTCTTCTCGATCGCACCCGACACGCCCGGGAGCTTCTTGAGGTCGTCGGCGGTGCCGCGCGGACCTGCAAGGCCCTGGAAACCGCTGGTCGACGGAAGCTCTTCAGCAGCCGGCTTGACCGAAGCGCCGATATCGATGCCCGCATCGCCCTGGGCGCGCGAGATGCCGTCGATCGCCGCACGCGCGATCAGATCGCAGTAGAGCGAGATCGCGCGGCCCGCGTCGTCATTGCCCGGGACCACATAGGTGATGCCCTTGGGGTCGGAATTGGTGTCGACGATCGCCGCGACCGGGATGTTGAGCCGCTGGGCTTCCTGGATCGCGATGTCTTCCTTGTTGGTGTCGATCACGAAGATCATGTCGGGCAGACCGCCCATGTCCTTGATGCCACCGAGCGAGCGGTCGAGCTTGTCGCGCTCGCGCTGGAGCGTCAGGCGCTCCTTCTTGGTGTAGGAGTTGGCTTCGCCACCAGACAGCACCTCGTCGAGATGACGCAGGCGCTTGATCGACGCCGAAATCGTCTTCCAGTTGGTCAGCGTGCCGCCGAGCCAGCGCGAATTGACGAAGTACTGCGCGCAGCGCTTGGCCGCATCGGCAACGCCGTCCTGCGCCTGGCGCTTGGTGCCCACGAACAGGATGCGGCCACCCTTCGCGACGGTGTCGCTGACGGCCTGGAGGGCATGGTGCAGCATCGGCACGGTCTGCGCGAGGTCGACGATGTGGATGTTGTTGCGGGTCCCGAAAATGAACGGTGCCATTTTCGGATTCCAGCGGTGGGATTGGTGACCAAAGTGCACGCCAGCTTCGAGCAGCTGACGCATGGTGAAGTCGGGTAGCGCCATAGTGATAATTCTCCGGTTGGTTCCTCCGGAAACGTGTGAGCAAGACGGAGCGTTCTCGCCCCGGCTGCCACCGGACGGCCTTTTGAGCCATGTTTCCGTGTGAGATGGCGCGCTATATAGCGCGATTTCGGCCAGAAGCAAGGAAATAAGGGCTTTTGGAGGGCGTTTTGGCGCCCTGCCTCGAGCCCTTTTTCCCGCAGTTCCACGCCTTCCCTAGCACTTTGGGTGGTTCGGGGGACATTTCTTCGGGGCTGCCGCCGCAGGATGCGGCGGAGCAGCCGGACGGGGCGGCGGAGCCGCGGCCACCCGCGGTGGGGGTGGCGGCGCCGGGCGGGCTGCTGGCGGCGGAGCCGGCCGCGCCGCAGCGACAGGCGGAGCCGCGGCGTGGGAGGGCGGCGGTGAGGCCGCTCGCGGCGACGGTGCCGAGGGCACGGGTTTCGCGACGGCTTGGGGATGGGCCGGCTTGGCCGCCTGCGGCGGCGGGGTGATCGCACGCTGATTCTGCGGCTTGACCTGCTCGCGCGCCGTGGGCTGCACCGCGCCGACCACGGGCTTGCCGGCTGCTGCGCCTGCGGGCGGCGGCGTGGTCCCCTGCTCGCGGATTGCCGACTTCGTACGGCTGTTCGGAGCGGTCCCCGCCGCCGTCCCGGCGACCGGCGGCTTGGGCGCCTGACCCGGCGCCGTGGCGGCGTTTGCGGTGGGCGCCGTCGTGGACGGCGCCGTTGCGGTGGCCGCGTTCGGATGCGTGCCGTTGACGGGCGCGGTCGCAGTCGGCGCAAGCCTGCCATTCGGCGTCTGGGCCGCGGTCGGCGCCGCCCCTGTCCCGGTGGGCGCGGGCGGCGTCCCACGGGTGCCGGGGACCGGCAGCGTGTTGGCCTCGGGCAGCCTGCTCGGCGGCGCGGCTGCGGTCGGCGCGACATTCGCTGGTGTCACAGCCGGTGTCCCCGGCCTCGCCGTCGGCGTGATCGTGGCGCTCTGCGGCATCGGCAGCTTGCCCTGCTGGATCAGGGCGGCGCGCTGTGCGACGGCCTGCGGCACAGCCGGTCCCGCCGCCGTGGCACGGCCGGCGACGGCCGGCGCGAGGCTGCCGGGCGCGAGACCCGCCGCGGTCGCCGGCGGCCGGTTGATGACGTTGTTGATCACCGTGGTGTTGTGAATGTTCTGGTAGATGATGTTGTTCGGCGGCGGCGCGACATAGATCGGCGGCCTGACGAACACCGGGATCGGCACGAAAACCGGCTGGGGCAGCACGAACAGTCCAACCACGGGCAGCGGCGGCGGCAGCACGATGAAGTCCGGCGGCGGCGGCGGGCAGAAATAGATCGGGGGCGGCGGCGGCGGCACGAAGCCGAACACGGGATCGCTGAACAGGAGCACCGGACGATCGACATAAACGATCTCTTCCGGCGGCGGCGGCGGCACGTCGTAATCCATCATGGCGAAGCTCGGCGGCGGCTCGAGCGGCGCGGTCAGGATCGCAAGCCTGCGCCGTGCATCGCCAGCATGCGGCCCGCGCGGATAGCGGCGCAGATAGGACCAGTAAGCGTCCGGCGTGTCGGCGCGATAGCTCCGCCGCCATGTGATCGCCTCGCGGCGCGCCGCGACGATCGCCATCACGCGCTTGGCCATCGGATCGCCGGGATAGGCGGCGAGGAAATCCTCATAGGCCGGCAGCGTGTCGCGCTCGAGCGCGGCCGCATAAGCGTCCTGCACGCCGAGATCGCGGATCGGCTTGTTGCGGATCGCGGCGACCTGATCGGGCGCGGCCTGCGGCGGCGGTGCGTCAGGTCCGCGCTCGAAGAACGAGAACTGCGCACTGATCTTCTGATCGTCCCAAGGCACCTGCGCGCCCTTGCTGGTGTCGTTGACGCGCAGGCGCACGCGGTCGAAGACCTCGGGCAGCGACAGGCCCCCGGTGCGGATCATCTCGGCGAGCGACTGGGCGTAGATGCCATAGGGCCCCGGCTCTTCCGGCGCCACGGTGCCGGGCGCGGCGTTATAGGCGATCAGCATGTTCGCGTCGGGCTCGACCAGCGCGAGCCCGCTTGCGATCGCCTGGCCGCCCTCGATGAAGGGCTGCGCCCGGGCCGCATCGAGCACGACGATGTTTGCCTTCAGCGGCAGCGCGGCGAGCTGGCGGACGTAGTCGCTGATACGAAGCGCCTCGGTCGGAACATCGGTATCGCGCATGATGTTGGAATCGACCGGGATGAAGTAGTTCTCGCCGGCGAGTTGCACGCCATAACCGGCGAGATAGATCATCGCGACCGTGCCGGGTCCCGATGTCTGTGCCTTCTGAAGAAAATCGCGAAAGCTCTTGCGCAGCGTGTCGCCGTCGAGGTCGCGGGCGCCGACCACGTCGAAGCCGGCGGCCTGGAGCGTCTGTGCGATCAGGCCGGCATCATTGGCGGTCGTTGCCAGCGGCGACTTCGCGTAGGCGCCGTTGCCGACCACCAGCGCGATGCGCTTCTCCTGCTGCTGGGCGTAGGCCGGCTCGAACAGTCCACCTGCAGCGAGCAGCAGGCTCGGAAGAAGCAGACCGAAGAAATATCCAAGGAAAGATTGTCGTGTCCCACGCATGGCTTTCGCGCCCGCTAGTGTTGTTGAGCTTCCCACCGCACATGAGGCGCACGGCCGGCTGAACGGCGTTTGAACGAAAAGCGCTTGGAATGAGGCGACCGCATGACCGCTGGCCGCAGTCCGTCAGCTCCATGTCAGGTTCGCGATTGCGAGTTCCTGGCCGCATGATCCTGATCCAGGCCCCCTACCCCTGGGAGATCAGGTCGACGGTGCCCGTGGCCAGCCGGTAGATGCCGCCGACGACCTTGAGCTTGGCCTGCTCGGCCGCGGCATTGAGGATCGGCGCCGCAGACTTCAGCTTGGCAACATTGTCGATCACGTTTTGCCGGATCGCCTTGTCGAGCACGTCCCCGCCCTGCTGCATGGCCGCCTTGGCGGCGGGCGCGATCGCTTCGACCAGCTCGGGAATGTGTCCCGGCGGCGGCTTGTTGTCCTTGATCGCCTTCAGCGTCGCATCGACGGCGCCGCAACTGTCGTGGCCCAGCACCATGATCAGCGGCGTGTTCAGCACGGCCACCGCATATTCCAGGCTGGCGATGGTCTCGTCGCCGGCGAAATTGCCGGCCACGCGACACACGAAGAGATCACCGCGGCCGCTGTCGAAGGCGTATTCCGGCGCGATGCGCGAGTCGGCGCAGCTCAACACGGCCGCGAACGGATTCTGGCCGCCGACCAGCGCTTCACGCTCATGCTTGAAGTCGTGGCGCCGCGTCACGCCGTCGACATAGCGCGCATTGCCGTCCATCAGCCGCTTCAGCGCCGCATCCGGCGACAGCACGTTCTGCGGCTTGGGCGGCGTCTTCGTCTCCTTGGCGAAGGCCGTCGAACCGAACATCAATGCCGAAGCGGCGAACAGCATCATCGAGCGTCGCGAAGGCACGAGCGGATGATGCAAATAGTCAGAGCATTTGTCGCACATATCTTTCCCCTACCATCTCAGTACATATCTGCATGAATAGTACAGGACGCAAATGACAGCGACACTTCGCCGCCGACAAAACCATGTACCGGCACCGCCGGACTCGATCGGCGGATGCTACAATTGCTGCACGTCGACCACGCCGGCGACTGCCTTGATCGCGCCTGCGATCTGCGGCGAGACCTTGAAGCGGCCGGGCAACTTCATCTCCACCTCGGTTTCGAGATCGAGCATCATCACCAGCGAGACCTCGCCGTCGCCGTTGGAACGCGGCGCGATGCCGGGGCTGCCGACCTTCGGCGCTCCGCCGTTTGATGGCGCAGCGTCCGGACCTGAAAGCCGCCGCGCGATTGATTCCAGCGGCTTGGTGTCGCGCAGGAAGATGCGCAGGCCTTTTTGCGTCTTGGCGGCGGCGTCATCGAGCGGCTCGGCGTGCAGCACGCGCGCACGCACGTCCTCGCCCTGCAATTCGGCTCCGAGCTGCAACAGCACCGCCGCGCCCGGCTCCAGCACGTCGCGATATTGCGCGAGCCCTTCGGAGAACAGCACCGCCTCGAAATGGCCGGTCGGATCGGACAACCCCATGATGCCCATCTTGTTGCCGGTCTTGGTGCGCCGCTCCATGCGCGACACCACCGTCGCGGCGACCTTGCCGGCGGTCGCGCCGGTCTTCACCGCGCGCGAAAATTCCGCCCAGCTCTGCACCCGCAGGCGCTTGAGGATCGTCGCGTAGTCGTCGAGCGGATGGCCGGACAGGAAGAAGCCGATCGCATCATATTCGCGCCGCAGCCGTTCGGCCGGCAGCCATGGCTCGATCTGCGGCAGCATGATGGTCGGTGCATCCGCCGCGCCTCCGAACATGTCGTTCTGACCGATGGTCGCGGCCTCATTCGCGCGCTGGCAGGCGGCGAGGATCGCATCCGCACCGGCAAAGACACGGGCGCGGTTCGGCTCCAGCGTGTCGAAGGCGCCTGCGGCGGCGAGACTTTCGATGATGCGCTTGTTGATCGCGCGCGGCGACACGCGCGCGGCGAAATCGGCGAGCGAGGTGAACAGCCCGTTCCTGGTTCGCTCTTCGATGATCTGCTCGACGGCCTGAAGGCCGACGCCCTTGAGCGCTGCGAGGGCGTAATAGATGGTCTTCTCGCCGACTTCGAAGGTCGCCCCTGAACGGTTGACGTTCGGCGGCTCGACCTTGATGCCGAGACGCTGCGCCTCGGAGCGGAATTCGGAGAGCTTGTCGGTGTTGTTGAGATCGAGAGTCATCGACGCCGCGATGAACTCCACCGGATAATGCGCCTTCATGTAGGCGGTGTGGTAGGACACCAGCGCATAGGCCGCCGCGTGGCTCTTGTTGAAGCCGTAATCGGCGAATTTGGCGAGCAGTTCGAAGATCGTCTCGGCCTGCGCCTTCGGCACGCCGTTCTTCACCGCGCCGACGACGAAGATGTCGCGCTGCTTGTCCATCTCGGCGCGGATCTTCTTGCCCATCGCGCGGCGCAGGAGGTCGGCGTCGCCGAGCGAATAGCCCGACATCACCTGCGCGATCTGCATCACCTGTTCCTGGTAGATGATGACGCCGAACGTCTCCTTCAGGATCGGCTCCAGGACGGGGTGCAGATATTCCGGCTCCTCGTCGCCGTGCTTGCGCGAACAATAGGTCGGGATGTTCGCCATCGGGCCTGGGCGATAGAGCGCGACCAGCGCGATGATGTCCTCGAAACGGTCGGGGCGCATGTCGATCAGCGCGCGCCGCATGCCCTGGCTTTCAACCTGGAACACGCCGACCACGTCGCCGCGCGCGAGCATCTGGTAGCTCTCGGCATCGTCGATCGGCAGCGTCGCGAGATCGACATGGATGTCGCGCGGCTTGAGGAGCTTCACCGCGACGTCGAGCACGGTCAGCGTCTTCAGGCCGAGAAAGTCGAACTTGACGAGGCCCGCGGGCTCGACCCATTTCATGTTGAACTGGGTCACCGGCATGTCGGACTTGGGATCGCGGTAGAGCGGCACGAGCTCGCTCAAGGGGCGATCGCCGATCACGATACCTGCCGCGTGCGTCGAGGCATGGCGCGTCAGGCCTTCGAGGCGCTGGGCGATGTCGAAGGCGCGCGCCACGACCGGGTCTTCATCGCGAAACGCCTGGAGCTTTGGCTCGCTCTCGATCGCGGCGGCCAGCGTTACCGGTGCGGCAGGATTCTGCGGCACGAGCTTCGTGAGCTTGTCGACCTGCCCATAGGGCATTTGCAGCACGCGCCCGACGTCGCGCAGCACGCCGCGCGCCTGCAGCGTACCGAAGGTGATGATCTGCGCGACCTGGTCGCGGCCGTAGCGCTGCTGCACGTATTGGATCACCTCGCCGCGGCGGTCCTGGCAGAAGTCGATGTCGAAGTCCGGCATCGAGACACGCTCGGGATTGAGGAAGCGCTCGAACAGCAGCCCGAACTTGATCGGATCGAGATCGGTGATGGTCAGCGCCCAGGCGACCAGCGAGCCCGCGCCGGAGCCGCGGCCCGGCCCGACCGGAATGCCCTGCGACTTCGCCCATTTGATGAAGTCGGACACGATCAGGAAGTAGCCCGCGTATTTCATGCGGGTGATGACGTCGAGCTCGAAGGCGAGCCGCTTGTTGTAGTCCTCCTCGGTCGTGCCCTGCGACAGGCCGTGCACGCGCAAGCGGTTCGCAAGCCCCTCCTCCGCCTGCCGCTTCAATTCCCCCGCCTCGACCGCGGCCGCATCGGAGCTGCCCGCGGCGCCGACGGTGAAGAACGGCAGGATCGGCTTGCGCGTCATCGGTCGGAACGAGCAGCGCTCGGCGATCTCGATCGTCGAGGCCAGCGCCTCCGGAATGTCGGCGAACAGCACGGCCATCTCGGCGCGCGTCTTGAAGCGGTGGTCGGGCGTGAGCTGCTCGCGATCGCTCTCGGCGATCAGCCGCCCGCCGGCGATGCAGAGCAGCGCATCGTGCGCCTCGTAGTCGTCGGTCGAGGCGAAGTACGGCTCGTTGGTCGCAACCAGCGGCAGGCCTTTCGTGTAGGCGATGTCGATCAGCCCGCTCTCGATGCGGCGCTCCTTGTCGATGCCATGGCGCTGCAATTCGATGTAGAGCCGGTCGCCGAACAGGGCCGCGAGTCGCTCGCAGCGCGTGGCTGCGAGCTCGGCATGGCCGGCCCCGAGCGCAAGCGAGATAGGCCCGTCCGGCCCACCCGTCAGCGCGATCAGGCCTTCAGTCTCGCCGTCAAGCCAATCGAACTTGATGAACGGCGCGTGGCTGTCGGGAGTCTCGAGGAACGCGCGCGAGTTCAGCCGCATCAGGCTGCGATAGCCGCGCTCCTGCGCGGCCAGCAGTACGACCCGCGAGGGCAGAATCGCATTGCGCGCATTCGGATCCTGGTCGCCGAAATCGATCGCGAGCTCGCAGCCGACGATCGGCTGGATGCCGGAACCCGCCATCTTGTCGGAGAACTCCAACGCACCGAACATGTTGTCGGTGTCGGTCAGCGCCAACGCCGGCTGATGGTCCTTTTTCGCCAGCTCCGCGAGCTTGGCGATCTTGATCGAGCCCTTGAGCAGCGAATACGCCGAGTGAACATGAAGATGGACAAATCCGGCGCTCGGCATGGTCGCTTACGGCCTTTTGCATATGAGATGGAGCGGTCGCGGCGCCGGAGGCATCCTGCACTCGCTTGCCCGACTCGCCTCACAATGGTGAGGCGTCGCCGCGCCAGAGTCCACGCCGGAGCGGCCGATCGGCCGCGTCGTCCCGCTTTTCCCCAAAGGCCACCCGCGAGGAACTCTCACCGGGGCGCCGAGCAGCGGTTTACAGAACCGCTGGCTAAAGCTGCGGAATCACCTGCGCCCAGATCGCGATCATCCCGACGAACAGCGTAATCGACGCCAGTGCAGCGGCTTCTTCCACGAAGATCTTCAACATGGCCTTGCTCCCTCACCAGAACATAGAGAGAACAATGTTCTATTTTTGTTCTGAGAGTCAAGCGCCGCAAAGGCCGTCGCGGCCCGGCTTCGCACCCAATGGTTAACTCGGTGAATTCCTGAAAGAAAAAAGCCCCGGCACAAGGCCGGGGCTTTCGCGACCGCTCCGAAGGAGCGACCTTATCGGTAGTTGATATCAGTACTTGGCGATGATCGGGCCGCCGAACTTGTAGTTCAGGCGGACGAGGCCCATGTCGACGTCCTGACGGATGCGGTCGGTACCCACGAGACCCGTGAAGGTGATGTCCTTGTCCTGCAGGAAGATGTGGTTGTACTCGACGCCAACCGACCAGTTCGGAGCGAAGCCGACTTCGAGGCCGGCACCGACCGTGCCACCCCAACGGGTCTGGCTGGTCGAGGCGAGCAGCGCGCCGGTCGTGGTGCTGTAGACGTCGAACTTGTCGCCGACCACAGCGGCACCGCCCTTGACGTAGACGAGCACGTTGTTCCAGGCGTAGCCGACCTGACCCGTGATCAGACCGAAGGAATCGATGCGGCTGCGGTTGCGATCAGCGAACAGCAGGCTGACGTTGTCGCCGGAGAAGTCGGCCCAGTTGCCCTGACCTTCCACGCCGAACACCCACTGGCCGGTCTGCCAGCGATAGCCGACCTGACCACCGACGGTGCCGCCGGTCGCGTTGTGCGAACCTTCAGTGCCCGTGCCGACGAAATCCCAGGTCGTGTGAGCCGAACCGCCACCGCCGTTGATACCGATGTAGAAACCGCTCCAGTCGTAGATCGCGGCGACCATCGCGGGCGGCGCCTTCGTGTAAGGACGCGCAGCGAGGTCAGCAGCCACCGCCGGCGCAGCCGCGCTGATCGCGACAAGGCTCGCAGCAGCAAGCAACACAGTCTTCTTCATTTGAATTCCCGTTCCAGTTTCTTCGTAAGGGCCCCCGGGCCATGGGCACCTCATAACAGCGATCGAAGGAATTGCTGTAACCGCAACGCAACAGTCCTATCGAAAGGACCTGCTAGGTAAATGAATGTTTCCCACGCCCGCCTGAAAGTCGTTTGGGTGCTATTTTTACAGTCGTTCCAGTGTTAATCGCGTCTCTCTGTTCACAGAAAAAGCGTTCACATCTTGGTGTGAACGCGAGTGTGGCGCGCCAACTTTTTGTCACCGCATTGATGCCACAATTGCGCCAGCGCTGTTCCACAATGCGGCTCGTTCACACCGCTCGCTCACACCGGAAGTGATTCTGGTCGCATGACGTCATTATGTCATTGGCGAGCGCGCCAAACAGTCTTGGCGAAACATCGAATCCAGGACCTTCTGGGATCTTGAGGTTGATGGATCCCCTCGTTCGATTTCTGCACCGGGGGCGTGGTCAGTGCCCCATGCCTGGCATCACCTTGCCGTTGAAGATTTCGGGGTTGGGGGGACCTTCGACGCTCAGGATGCCCGACAGCCCGCGCTCCACCCGCGCGAGCGCATGATCCACCAGCGTGTAGTTGCCCGGCACCTGTGCCCTAAATTCAGTGATAGCCGCTCCGCCCGGCGCCACGGTGACCGTCTGAATTCCCTCAAGCGGCGGGCTTTGAAGTCCGCCAGCCGTGTAGACTCTGTCGAAGATCGTCCCGATGACGTGGAATGACGATGTATAGTTCGGCCCGCCGACACCGAAAAAAACGCGCACGGTTTCGCCGACCTTTCCCTGCAAGGGGTGGAGACGAGACAGCGCTCCGACTGAGCCATTGAAGACGAAGTATTCCGGACGTTCGTTCAGAAGCTTCTCCACGCTGAACTCTGCGCTTCCACGCTGGCCATAGGGCATGTCGGAATAGATTTCCCCCTGCATGATGTAGAACTCGCGATCCACTCGCGTCATGCCGCTCTCGGGCTCCACAAGGATCATGCCGTACATGCCGTTTGCAATATGCTCGGCGACCATTGGAGTGGCGCAGTGGTAGACATAGAGGCCTGGCACCAGCGCCTTCCACGTCATTGATTTCTCCTGGCCGGGATCGACCTGAAGTACCGCTGCGCCGCCACCCGGGCCCGTCGCGGCGTGGAAATCAACTGAATGGATCATCGAGCTGTCGGCGGAATTCTTCAGATGAATGTCGATGGTGTCGCCGACACGCACCCGGATCATCGGGCCCGGCACCTTGCCGTTGAAGGTCCAGTAGCCGAACGTCGTTCCTTCCGCGAGCCGGCCTTCGAGCTCGACGCTCAAGAGGTCGACACGCACGGTTTGCGGATCGCGTTTGCCGACCGGCGGCGGCACGTCAGTGGGCTCGCGCGAGATATCGGCTTCCACCACCGTCTGAGGCGGCGGGCGCGGGGTGACCAGGAACTGACCTTCCATACCGGCTTGCCGATGGCCGGGCACGCTGCAAAAATAAACGAAGTCCCCGGACTTATCGGCGCGGAATGCGATCGTCGTGCTTGCGCCCTTTCCGGTAACGCGTGGCGAGGTGGTGTTCTGGTCGGGAAAGGCGATATCGTGCTGCGCCCCTTCGCCATTGATCAGAGTGAGTTGAACCACCTGTCCCTCAACGGCGGTCAGGACCGGATTGACCTTGCCGTCGATCGCGCCACCCTCGCCGATAAAGACCATACGCCCATCCGCAATCCCCGAATGCAGCGTGTATCGCGCGTCGGGAATGTAAGTGATGTCGGTGCCGGGTGCGCCTTGCGCCGCCTGCGTCTGGGCCGGCTGTGGCGTGGGCGACGCCGCAGCCTGCGAAGGCTGCTGCGCGGCGGTGGCTGCGGGCTGCGCGCCGCCTGCGAGATACGCGATCACGTCGGCCCGGTCATGATCGGTCTTGAGGCCGGGAAACGGCATCTTGTTGCCCGGCACGACCTTCGCCGGGTCGGTCAGGTACTGGTCGAGCGTCTGCGCACTCCACACGATGTCAGCCGATTTCATCGCGGGCGAATAGTTGTAACCAGCTTCCGTGCCGGCCTTGCGGCCGATGACGCCGGCGAGCGACGGGCCGAGCATGTTCTTGCCGGGTTCGGTGGAATGGCAGGCCTGGCACTTCCGGAAGACCAGACGACCTGCCGTGGCATCGCCGATGCCCGGCACGGCATTCGATCCGGCTGTTGCAGCATTGGACGCGGACGGCGGAGCGTTGGGGCCGGGCGCCGCAGGTGACTGTCCGGTCGTAGCGCTCACCTGCGGCCTGTTACCCTGTGCCATATGGTCATGAGCGGATGGTGATGGGGTGACTGGCTGTGATGGCGCTGCGCCTGGCGACGGGGGGTTCGCCGCCATTTGGTTATCGGCGGAAGGCGAGGCAGCGGCGGCCGGAGATGGCGCGGCTGCGTTCGCGGATGGCTTTGGGGGCGGCGCGGGATTGTTCTGATCGGCCGGCGGCTGAGCAGGCGCCTTGCCCGATTGAGCGAGCTGCTGCGCAGGCTGCTTCGCGCTGGCGCCTTGTGGCGACGGCGTCTCGGTCGAGGCCACGGCAGGCTGGCCCCGATTGCGACCTTGATCCGACGAGGCGGCTTGATCCGAAGTGGGGGCTGCGGCAGGCGGCGGGTTCGTCGATGAAGACAGGCGTCCGACCAGATAGATCCCGCCCAAAATCACGGCCAGCCCGACAATGAAAACGGACGATGCCCGCCAGACGGCGCGAATTTGTTCCCACATCCTGAAACCTGCTGCTTTGTCCGGCGCTCGTCGCAAGTATCGCTGCAACGCATCGGTCTCGTTTGATCTAAATCAACGGCGCAGGGTCGCTCCGACCGATTGCAACGGTGTCCGCTCGGCCTTCACACTTGGCCGTTGCCCATACGCCCTAGACCGGCGTGTAGATGACGAGCTTCAACGCGGGATCGTCATTGGCCTGAAAGCTCGTGTGCTCGAAATGGAGCACGCCCTTTGTAGGGTGAGACATCGTCTTGCGGCCCGAGGCAGTGCTGCGGATCTCGTGCGCTTCCCACCATTTGACGAATTCCGGACTGCCCTGCCGCAGCCGCGCAAGCAATTCGGCGAATGCGGGATCGCCTGCCCAGACGTCGTGGGTGGCGCGAAACATCGCCACCATGCCCTTGGCCACGTCCGCCCAGCTCGTACCGTAAGACTTTCGCGTCTGCTTGCTGGTCATCATGAGGAGCAGCGTGTTGCGATCCTCCTCATGAAGCCGCCCGAACGCAAAAACCTCCTCGGCGGCATCGTTCCAGGCGAGCACGTCCCAGCGCCGCCCGGTGATGTAGGCCGGCTGCTTCAAGCTCTCGATCAGCCGCAGGATCGGCGGCGGCACGACCTCACGCACGAACGGACGCTTGTCGCCGTCGCGCGCCAGTGCCTTCAGATGCGCGTGCTCGGTCTTGCTGAGGCGCAGCGCGCGGGCCAGCGCATCGATCGTGGTGACCGACGGGCTCACGGTGCGGCCCTGCTCGAGGCGGATGTACCAGTCGACACCGATGCCTGCGAGCTGCGCCACCTCCTCGCGCCGCAGCCCCGCTGTGCGCCGCCTTTGGCCCAACGGAAGGCCGACGGATTTCGGCGTCAGCTTCTCGCGGCGCGAGCGCAGGAAATCGCCGAATTCGACACGTCGGGGATCGGCCATGATCTCGCTCCGCCTGTTACGCAGGGCCTTCGCAATACTAGGATAATACCAGGCCTTCATGCGCCTTCCAAGGCAGGCATATTCTGTTCAGCTCGAATGCGAGGTGAACAATCATGAAAGCCGCCATCCTCAAATCCCTGGGAACACCGCTCGTCATCGAGGAGGTTCCCGCTCCCGTGCTCGGCACCGGCGAGGTCATCGTCGACGTCGTCGCCACCCGCGTGCTGCCATATCTGAACGAGGTCTTCAGCGGCGCGCGCAACTACGCGCTCGATCTGCCCGTGATCCCTGGCCCCGGCGGCATCGGCCGTGTCCGCGCCATCGGACCGGACGCGACCAAACTTGCCGTCGGGGACTGCGTGTTTTGCGATCCGACCGTTCGCTCGCGCGACGACGCAGTGTCGCCTGACATCACCTTGCAGGCGCTGAGCGCCCGCGACGAAGGCGGCATGAAGCTGCAAAGGCATTTTCGTGACGGCTCGTTCGCCGCGCAGATGCGCGTGCCGACGGAGAACGTGAAGCGGCTCGGCGAGATCACCTCCGTCGAGGCCACGCAATGGTGCGCGCTCGGCACCATGCTCGTGCCGTATGGCGGCTTCCTCGCGGCCGACCTCAAGCCCGGCGAGACCGTACTAGTCAGCGGCGCCACCGGGAATTTCGGCAGCGCCGCCGTGGCCGTGGCACTCGCCATGGGCGCGGCTTGTGTCGTGGCGCCAGGGCGCAACGAAAACATCCTCGCCGATCTCGTGCGGCGCTATGGCCCGCGCGTCAGACCCGTAAAGCTCAGCGGCGACGAGAGCGACGACCGCGAGCAGATGAAGCGCGCAGCGCCCGGGCCGATCGATTGCGTGTTCGACATCATGCCGCCCTCGGTCAGTCCCACGGTAGTGCGCGCGGCGCTCATGACTGTGCGTGCCTACGGCCGCGTCGTGTTGATGGGCGGCGTCGGCATGGCCGGTGGACCCGGGCTGGAGCTGCCCTACCCCTGGATCATGCGCAATTGCGTCACCATCCACGGCGTCTGGATGTATCCGCCGGATGCGGCGGTCCGCCTGATCGCGCTCGTGCGCGCCGGGCTCTTGCGCCTCGATCACTACGAGACGACGTCGTTCGATCTCGACCGCGCCAACGAGGCGGTCGCGCACGCCGCGGCCCATGCCGGTCCGTTCAA
This sequence comes from Bradyrhizobium sp. UFLA05-109, assembly GCF_054185165.1. NCBI lineage: Bacteria > Pseudomonadati > Pseudomonadota > Alphaproteobacteria > Hyphomicrobiales > Nitrobacteraceae > Bradyrhizobium > Bradyrhizobium sp. UFLA05-109. Next base: position 43,543 of record NZ_JBBIAR010000028.1, read on the forward strand.
GATGACGGTCATCCGGCCGTAGCCTATCGCCGCTCCGCGGTATGAAACTAGGGCGCGGACTCAGTAAAGGCTGCTCACACCACAGCGTGCATCATTGTCGAAGGTCGCTACGCGCTCGGACGGCCGGCACTAAGTCCGCACCGCCCTGCCTCGTCACCCGTGCGACGAAATCAATGATGGCCGTTCGATCCATGTGCTGACCATCAAGTACCCCGTCAGTCTGGTTGCACCTCGCTCCAGCGTCAGTTGCTTAGCGCGCGCCGTATAGGACGACCAGCCGCGGGAGTTCCACGGCCGGTCGCAGTCCTAGCGGTTGCTGGTAGAGAGCAGCCTGTTGAGGCTGTCACGCAGGCGGTCCACGTCGATGTTCTGCTTGAGCTCATCCCGACGCTTGATGCCGTCCATCATGCTTTCGAGGATGTTCGCCGGATTGAAGCTTGGCGGGAACGAACGCGGTGGGAAGTCTTTGAATGAGGCGGCGAACTGAAAGACGTCATCCATCGTCCCGTACACCGCGCCGACCTGATTCAAATTCCAATCCCACCATGTGTTGGACGTGATGTCGGCGCGCTCGAAAGGATCCTGCATCAGATTGAATATCTTTTGCAGACGAAGCGTCGTGAACGGTTCGGCCCACAGGCCCATCGTCCCCTCCTTGCGTTGCTCCGAATAGACGTATTTCCAGTCGCCTTTCCGGTAGGCAACCAGCAAGCCATCGTCGTCGGAGTAGAAGAAGCCGGATCGTGCGCTCTTCGTGCCGTTGTTATTGGCCGCCGAACCGCGGACGTTGCTCAGGAATTGCGATTGGTCGTAACCGTCGAGATGGACCGTGTAGTTGATGCCATTCGCTGTGTACCCGGACTTTAACTTGTTGACTATGTCCGGCTCGCCGGCGAGCGAGCAAAGCGTTGGCGCCCAATCGTTGTGACTCATCAATTCGTTGCTGATTGTCCCGGGCTCGATTACGCCGGGCCACCGCACAAGGCACGGCACACGAAACGCGCCCTCCCAGTTGGTGTTCTTTTCCGAGCGGAACCAGGTCATGGCGCCGTCGGGCCAGGTGTTCATGTGCGGGCCGTTGTCGGAGGTATAGACAACGATGGTGTTGTCGGCGACGCCGAGATCGTCGAGCGCTTTAAGCAAGTTGCCGATAATCCCATCGTGCTCGATCATGCCATCGATATATTCGCTGTCTCCGTGCGTATATTTGCCTCGATTAGCTTCGCGCACATGTGTGCGCAGGTGCATGCGCGTCGTGTTCATCCAGCAGAAGAACGGCTTGTTGGCGTGCACTTGCCGCGTCATGTAGTCGATCGCCGCGGCAGACGTCTCGTCGTCGATCGTCTCCATGCGCTTCTTGGTGAGCGCGCCAGTATCTTCTATCGTCTGCTTGCCGATCTTGCCGAAGCGCGGATCGACAGTTGGATCGTCGCGATCGGTCGCTTTACAGCGCAGCACGCCGCGAGGACCAAACTTCGCGCGATAGCCAGGGTCCTTCGGATAGTTCGGCAATTCGGGCTCCTCCTCGGCGTTGAGGTGGTAGAGGTTGCCGAAGAACTCATCGAAGCCGTTCACGGTCGGCAATGACTCGTTGCGATCGCCCACGTGATTTTTGCCAAATTGTCCGGTGCCATAGCCGAGATTTTTGAGAAGACCGCCGATAGACGGGTCGAGTTGGCTCATGCCCATCGGTGCGCCCGGGAATCCGACCTTGCTCAGACCGCTGCGCATGATGTGCTGACCGGTCAGAAACGCGGATCGTCCAGCGGTGCAGGATTGCTCCCCATAATAGTGCTGGAGCTTCAGTCCCTCGCGCGCGATGCGGTCGATGTTCGGAGTCTCGTAACCCATCAGGCCGCCGGAGTAGGCGCTGATATTGGCGATGCCGATATCGTCGCCGAAAATGACGAGTATGTTCGGCTTGCGCCCCGAGGGCGCCCCGGCTGCGGGAGCGGCGGCGGGCGCAGCTTTTTGCGCCTGCGCCAGCGCCTCGGATGTGAGCGTTGCCGCCGCGACCAGGCTCGACGTGCCGAGCAAAAGATTGCGGCGGTCGATGGATTTGTCACCCGTTGGGGCAGTCTTCTTGTGTTCGGCTTCGGCGCTCATATGGCACTCCCTACATGCGATGAAAGTTCCTCAGGTCGGCTGGAGATCGGTCTGGGCGGGCTTCCGCACCACACAGCGGAAACCGACATGGCTGGTTGAGGTGTCGACTGGCTCAGGCGTGCGGCCGGGCGGTAGCGGCGACAGTAATTCGGCGCGCACAGATGCGAGCCGCCTTTCAGAACTTTGCAGGGAATGCGGATGTTGGGTTGACATGGATCAATGCTGGCCGTCTCCGGTCCGCCCCGCGGATTGGTGGGAATGCAGCAAGCCTTAACCGCATCGGCTTCGTGCTTCGCGGACCACCAGTCCGATGTCCACTCCCAGACACTACCGATCATGTCATACAGGCCGTAGCCGTTTGGCGGAAACGCAGCTACTGGCGAAGTGCGCTCTTAACCATCTTCGCACGTGTTCTGGACCGGAAAATTTCCCTGCCAGGTATTCGCCATGTGCTTGCTGCCGGGTAAGAGGGAACTGCCCCAAGCGAACTCCTCGCCGTCGAGTCCTCCGCGAGCGGCGAACTCCCATTCGGCTTCAGTCGCAAGTTCCTTGCCGGCCCATGTCGCGTAAGCGAGCGCGTCCGAGAATGAGACGTGCACGACAGGGTGATCGTCGAGCCCCTTGATATTTGTTTTGGGACCATAAGGGTTCCGCCAGTTGGCGCCGTTCATGAAGCTCCACCACTGGCTCCAATCGCGGAGATCGGTCACGCATCGGGGCGGCGAAAATACAAGCGATCCCGCATAGATCATTTTCGGCAGCGCGCCCGGATAGTCCTTGGGGTTCGGCGCGATCTGCGCTGTCGTGACGTGGCCGGTCGCGTTGACGAACCGTCGGTTCGTGACCGGCGTGCGGTCGATCCAGAAGGCGTCCAGGCTCACGCGATGGGCGGGCGCTTCTTCCGGGTAGTGGTGATCGGACCCCATGCGGAAGGTGCCACCGGGAATCCAGGCCATGTCCCTGGACAGTTCATTATGCGGTGGCCGTTTGGTCGCACCCGACATCGAGCTGTTCCATTTGGGACCGAATTTGCCCCTCCTTCCGCGCGCACCGTTTCGCGCCAAACTTGGTGTGAAACCAGACGCGAGTAGCCTTTCAAGAGGTTGCGCGGCAAACGAATGGCGCGTTGACATGGATCAAAGCCTTCGCCTCGACGCATTTGCGGATCACGAACCATCGTGGCCGGCGCATGTCAGCTTTCTGCGGCCCTCTAGCTCGAGCTGCTTGATGAGGACTTCGATCTCGCGATTGCCTGGCATCAGGCGCGACAGCTGTACAACATAGCCCAACGCAGATGCGGTATCCCCTTTTCGCGGCTGAGCGCGAGCGCCGCAGAAAAGATATCGCGATCGTTTGCAGGCTGTTCCCGAGGACGGCAAGGGCGTCAGCGCGACGGCCGGACGACGACGCAGCCCCACGGGCGCGATGATGGATTTATCGCGCTGATTTGCCCGACGCGTCAAATGGTTTCGTAAAATCCGTAAGACGCACCGACGGTCAGCGGCTACTTTGCACGGGGTTGTTTTCGAGATTCTAGTCGAGCTCGACCACCTGGCCGTTGGAAAGCGACACCCGCCGGTCCATGCGGCCGGCGAGCTCCATGTTGTGGGTCGCGATCAGCATCGAGACCTGGGTCGCCTTCACGAGCTGCATCAGGGCCTGGAACACGTGCTCGGCGGTGCCTGGATCGAGGTTGCCGGTCGGCTCGTCCGCGAAAAGCACCCGCGGCGCGTTGGCGACCGCGCGGGCGATCGCGACGCGCTGCTGCTCGCCGCCAGACAGCTCAGCCGGGCGATGGGTGATGCGGTCGCCGAGCCCGAGATAGGACAGGATGTCCTTGGCGCGCTTGACGCTCTCGGATCGCTTTAGGCCGCGGATCATCTGCGGCAGCATGACGTTCTCCAGTGCCGAGAACTCCGGCAGCAGCCGGTGCGACTGGTAGACGAAGCCGATCTCGGTGCGGCGAAGCTGTGTGCGCTCGATGTCGGGCAGTTGCGAGGTCGGAGAGCCCCCGACATAGACCTCGCCGGAGTCGGGCGCCTCGAGCAGGCCCGCGATGTGCAGCAGCGTCGACTTGCCCGAGCCCGACGGCGCCACCAGCGCCACCGACTGTCCAGGCCACAGCGCGAGCTTGGCGCCGTCCAGGATGGTCAGCACGTTCTCGCCCTGCACGTACTGCCGCTTTATCTCGTGGAGATAAATGACTGGCACATCTTCCGCCCCCTGCTCCATCAGCCCCTCACTCGTACCGGAGCGCTTCGACGGGATCGAGACGCGCGGCGCGCCAGGACGGGTAGAGCGTCGCAAGGAACGACAGCGTCAGGGCCATGATCACGACCGCCGTGGTCTCGCCGACGTCGATCTCGGCAGGCAGGCGGGACAGGAAATAGAGCTCCGGCGAGAACAGTTCCGTGCTGGTGAGCCATGACAGGAACTGCCGGATCGATTCGATATTGAGGCAGATGACGAGCCCGACGAAGAAGCCGACGAGCGTGCCAACCACGCCGATCGATGCGCCCGTGATCAGGAAGATCCGCATGATCGACCCTTGCGAGGCGCCCATCGTGCGCAGGATCGCGATGTCGCTGCCCTTGTCCTTTACCAGCATGATCAGGCCGGAGACGATGTTGAGCGCAGCCACCAGCACGATCATGGTGAGGATCAGGAACATCACGTTGCGCTCGACCTGGAGCGCGTTGAAGAAGGTCGAGTTGCGCTGTCGCCAGTCGACCAGGAACACCGGCCGACCAGCTGCCTCCGTTACCGACTTGCGAAACGCGTCTATGCGATCGGGATTGGTGGTGAACACCTCGATCGCGGTGACGTCGTTGTTGCGGTTGAAATAGGCCTGCGCCTCGGGGAGCGGCATGAAGACGAAGCCGGCGTCATATTCGGACATGCCGATCTCGAACACCGCGACGATCTTGTACGGCTTGATCCGCGGCGTCGTGCCCATCGGCGTGACCGCTCCCTTCGGCGCGACCAGAGTGACGCTGTCCCCGGCGTGCAGCGACAATTGATCGGCAAGCCGCCGGCCTATCGCAACGCCCTGCCCTTCGTCGAAATTCTCGATCGAGCCCTGCTTGATGTTCTTGGCGATCGAGGTGAGGTTGTTCAGGTCATCGGCGCGAATGCCGCGCACCAGCACGCCGGAGGCATTGAACGGCGAGGAGGCTAGCGCCTGGCCGTCGACCACGGGCGCGGCGAGCCGCACGCCGTCGACCATGCTGATGCGCTCGGCGACGTCCTTCCAGTCGGTCAGCGGCGATTCCAGCGGCTGCACCAGGATATGGCCGTTGAGGCCGAGGATCTTGTCGAGCAGCTCTTTCCGGAAGCCGTTCATGACGGCCATGACGATGATCAGCGTGGCGACGCCAAGCATGATGCCGAGGAAGGAGAACCCGGCGATGACCGAGATGAATCCTTCCTTGCGGCGCGCCCGCAGGTAACGCGCCGATAACATCCATTCGAATGGCGCGAAGGGCGCGGTTTGCACAGACTCGGTCATGGTCTCATCCATCGCTCGATAATCCCATGATTCGGGGTCAATTGTGGCCGGATTGCCTGCCCCGCAATCGTGCGGTGGATAATATTCAGCCGATCAGGCGAGCGACCGCGTCGGCCGGCGACATGGTCTCGCGCGAGCCGTCGGCGCGCCGCTTGATCTCGACCTTGCCGTCGGCGAGCCCCTTCGGCCCGATCATGATCTGCCAGGGGATGCCGATCAGGTCGGCGGCAGCGAATTTGGCGCCGGCGCGCTGGTCGGTGTCGTCATAGAGCACGTCGACGCCCTTGGCCTGGAGTTCGGCATAGAGCTTTTCGCAGGCCGCATCCACGGCGGTATCGCCCTGCTTGAGGTTGAGCACGACGGCGCGGAACGGCGCCACCGCTTCCGGCCATTTGATGCCGGCCTCGTCATGGCAGGCCTCGATGATGGCACCGACGAGGCGCGAGACGCCGACGCCGTAGGAGCCGCCGTGGATCGGCACGTCGACGCCGTCGGGCCCCGCCACCATCGCCTTCATCGGCTCGGAATATTTGGTGCCGAAATAGAAGATCTGGCCGACCTCGATGCCGCGGGTATTAAGCCGCTTGGCTTCGGGCACCTCCTGCTCGAAGCGCGCGGTGTCGTGCACGTCTTCGGTCGCGGCATAGACCGAGGTCCACTGCTTGATGATCGGCGTAAGATCACTCTCGTAGTCGACGTCCTCACCAGGCACCGGCAGATCGAGCACGTCGCGATTGATGAAGACACCGGACTCGCCGGTCTCGGCGAGCACGATGAATTCGTGACTGAGATCGCCGCCGATCGGGCCGGTCTCGGCACGCATCGGGATCGCCTTCAGCCCCATCCGTGCGAAGGTGCGCAAATACGCGACGAACATCTTGTTGTAGGCGACGCGCGCGGCCGCCTCGTTGAGATCGAAGGAATAGGCATCCTTCATCAGGAATTCACGGCCGCGCATCACGCCGAAGCGAGGACGTTGCTCGTCGCGGAACTTCCATTGAATATGATAGAGATTGAGCGGCAGGTTCTTGTAGGACTTCACATAGGCGCGGAAGATCTCGGTGATCATTTCCTCGTTGGTCGGCCCGTACAGGAGCTCGCGTTTGTGGCGGTCGGCGATGCGCAGCATCTCCGGACCATAGGCATCATAGCGGCCGCTCTCGCGCCAGAGATCGGCAAGCTGCAAGGTCGGCATCAACACCTCGATCGCGCCGGAGCGATCCTGCTCCTCGCGCACGATCTGCTCGATCTTCTTCAGCACGCGGAAGCCGAGCGGCAGCCAGGCATAGATGCCGGCGGCCTCCTGCCTGATCATGCCTGCGCGCAGCATCAGGCGATGCGAGACGATCTCCGCCTCTTTCGGATTTTCTTTCAGGATGGGCAGAAAGAACCGCGACAACCGCATGGATACACTCGAAGAATCAGTGAGGGGTTGCAGTGAAACCGGATTGGGAGCGAAAACACAAGGCCGGGAATGAGGAAAACGCGCTAACGCGACGAAATTCCTGTCATTTTTCTGTTTCCTTGAGGTCCCGCATGAAGATGACCTTGCGCCGTTTCGGAACCCGGAGGCGAGGCCTTCAGCGCGGCGGGACCTCGAGCTCGTCCTCGAGCGTGATCTTCTCGAAATCGGTCACCAGCGCGTCGATGCGCACATGCCAGCGGCCGGCGAATGGCAGCTCGACCTTGCGCACGTGCCAGTAGCCGTCGGTGCCGAGCTCGGCGGCGTATTCGATCGGCTCGATGCCGCGCTCCGGCAGGCTCAGCGTCAGCGTCGCCTCCTTCGCCTGGAGAGGCGTCGCCTCCCCGGTCATGAGCTGGAGGACAAAGTCGTCGGTGCCGGTTTTGCCGGGCGACACGAGGACCTGGAACATCGCCTTCTCGCCGTGGATATGGATCGCCAGCGGCGTCTCCGGGACAATCGTGCGCGGCGGCGGCGTAAAGCGCCAACCGGCGACGAGGGCGAAGATGGCAAGCGCAAGCACGCCTTCGGCTATGATCGAGCGCCTCAGAGCAGGGGCTGCCTTGAGGCTCTTGGCCAGTGCCGGCGTCAAGCGAAAGCGATTCAGTGCGGCGAGCGCCAGCAGCGCGGCGACCAGCGCGAGCTTGATCGAAAGGATGACGCCGTACCTGGTCTCGACCAGGGCAGTAAAGCTCTCAAGCTGAATGCTCGCCAGCGTCAGGCCCGTCAGCGCCAGGATGGCGAGAACAGGCACGGCAATGCGGGAGAACCGGTTCAGGATCGGCAATGTGGCGGTGGTCGGGCTCGACACAAGGACGACCAGTGGCGCCAGGGCGCCGGTCCAGATCGCGATGCCGAGGCCGTGAAGGAAGACCGCCGGCCGGGTCAGCGCCTCCAGCGGTGCAGTCGCGGCGTGGCCGGTGCTGGCGAGCGACAGGCCGACGCCGGCGAGCGCGATGGCCGAGAGAACCCGCGCGCCCTGCCCTCCGCGCAGCGCGAGGCCAGCAACCAGCATCGCGGCCATCGCGATCAGAAGCGCGGGGCCGGCACTCGTCGTGAATGCAACCGCCCAGGACGCCGGCGTCGGAAATGCAGTGAGCGACAGACCGAGGAGATCGAGCCCCAACAGCGGAATCGAGGCGATCGCGCTCAGCACGCCTACGACAAGCGCCACACGCGGCAGAAGCATTCCATTCGCCGACCGCGCGATCCAGACCGCAAAGAACACGCCGCCGACGCCCGCGAAGAGCCCGAGATAGAGCCCTAGCCGCGTCAACCAGATCAGTGCGTTCACGCCGCCATCGGCAGCCGCGGGGACTTGCGTCGCGGATGGCGCGCCGATCGAGAAGATGACCGATCCCGCGACGGGATGGCCGTCCTGCGAGATCACGCGATAGCTGACGACCGAAGTGCCTTGCGGCAGATCCTGCGGCACCGCGATCGAAATGGTCTCACCGGATGCGCTGACGCGCGCCTCCTCGCGCGCCTTTCCGGTCCCGTCGATCAGCCGAATCGCGCCAGGTCTCACCGCCTCGTTGAAGCGCAGCTCGACACTCTTCGGCGCGCTCGCAACGATGCTGCCATTGGCCGGCTCGACGGAGACCAGCGCCGCATGCGCCCACGCACCGGTCGCAAACCCGATGCAGAGCAGCAGCGTCGCGAGCGCGGCGAGGACGCGCATCAGGGCTTTGGCAGCAGCTTCAGGCCGGGCGCGGGCGATTTGCCCTCATGCGAATTGGCCGCCCCCTCCGCAGGGATCTCGATCCAGCGGCTGACGCCCTTCTCGCACTCCTGCACGACTGGAAAATACAGCGTCGTGTTCGGCTTCAGGCTTTCGGTGAGAAATGTGCTGATCACGAACTCATCATAGTTGTGATCCGGTAACTTGCCGCCCGACCACACCACTTCCTTAGGCCCGGAAGAGACCTTGTTGCCGTGATAGTCGTATTCGCCCGCGTACTTGCCCTCGACGACGTCGACGCTCCAGCCAGCCTTTGGCATCGGCTTCACGGCGATGACGCCTTCAGGGATCTGCACGCGGATCTTCACCGTCGGCGAGCCGGCACAGCCATGCGGCACGGCAAACACGGCCTTGTAGGACGCGCCGACAGTCGCCTGCTTGGTCTCCAGCGAGATATGCGCGCTTGCGGACGAGCCCGCCAGCGCGCATGCCGCCATCGTGGTGGCGTAAATCAAACCTTTTCGCATTGGAGCCTCACTTGCTCACAGATTCATTGCAGCGCCAGCCGCCTTTGCCGCGGCTTCCGCTTCACGAATGAGGTCCTGCCGCCGCTTCAAGACGTCGCTCACCAGCGCAGGACCGGCATGCTCAGGCGATCCGGAATCGAAGGGCGGCTTAGGATCGTACTCGATCACCAGCTGGATTCGCCGCGCAGCCTCCTCGCCAGCAAGCTGCGCCGCGATCGCGAGCGCAAAGTCGATGCCAGCCGTCACGCCGGCACCTGTCACCCGGTTGCGATCCTCGACCACGCGATCCCTGCGTACGACCGCGCCCATATGCGCCAGCAGATCGCGAACGTACCAGTGCGAAGTGGCCTGATAACTCCTGAGCAGACCCGCAGCGCCAAGCAGGAGCGAGCCAGTACACACGCTTGTGACGAGGCGCGCGGCTTCACCCTGCTGCTTGAGGAATTCGACGGTCTCACGGTCCTGCATCGCAGCGACCGTTCCCTTCAGGCCTCCGGGCACGAACAACACGTCGAACATCTTCGGCGCGTTCTGGAAGCTTACCGTCGGCGCAACGGGCAAGCGGACATCGGTCGTGACCGGCTGCTCGGTTTTGCCAATCAGGTGGACCTCCGCCTGCATGATGCTGAACACGGTGAGCGGGCCGGCCAGATCAAGCAGGATCATGTCGGAATAGATCAACAGGCCCACGCGCGGGCGAGCGGGCGACGCCGGCTGCGCAAGCGCGGCCGGCGCGACGAGGTTGAGCAAGGACGCGGCCGCCAACGTCGTGTTGAATTCCCTTCGATCCATGCACTTGCTCCACAAAACGTCAGCGAACGAGGACGGGCGAGACGAGATCGACTGGATCCGCGTGCCGCAGAAGCGGAAAGGCTCAATGGTTTGATAAACACCACACCCTTACATCTTCATCCCTGAGTGATCCGGCGATTTCTGCATATCCATGCGTCCGCCATGCCCGCCACCCGGTGCTGGCGCGCCGACGGCCTGGACATCGAGGGTGACGGCTATCTTGCCGGCCTTCTCGAACTGAAGCGTGACCGGGACCTTGTCGCCCTGCTTGAGCGGCCCCTTCAGCTCCTGCATCATCAGATGATAGCCGCCCGGCGCCAGCTTCACGGTCTTTCCCGGCTCGATCGCGAGACCCTTGTCGAGCGGGCGCATTTTCATCACGCCGTTGTCCATCGCCATCTCGTGGACCTCGATTTTGCCGGCGATCTCGGCCGAGACGCTGATCAGCCTATCCGGCGCAATCCCCTTGTTCTCGATCGTCAGATAGCCGCCGGCGACCTTTGCTCCGCCTGGCGTGGCCCTGCTCCAGGCCTGCGTGATGACGAGGTCGCCGGCCTTGACGTCGTCGGCGCGGCCGGGTGTGCCGAACGCCAATGCCGAGAGCGCTGCAAGCGCGAGGATGCGTGAGAGCTTGTTCATGTGGCTAGCCTTTCTTTTCATCGTTGCGCCCATCCCACCCGTCAGAACGTGTACTTGCCGGCAAGAACGAAGGTTCGTCCCGGAAACGGATGGAACAGGAAGTACTGGTAGTTGAAGAGATTATCGATGCCGAAATCGAACGAGAAACTCTTCGTCGCATTGTAGTGGATTTTCATGTCGACGACGAAGTACGGATCGAACGCCTGGTACACGTGGGGAACGACGTCGGTATTGTCGAGGGTCGCATACTGCTTGCCGGTGTAGCGCGCGGCAACGGTGTAGACCCAGCTCTCGTTCTGACGATAGCTGACGCCGACTTTCGCGCGCCAGTCCGGAACATAGGGCACGCGTTTGCCGATGACAGTGGTCGCTCCTGCCCAGGTTGGATCCGAAATGATCCTGGAATCGACGTAAGTGACGCTGCCAAAGAGCTGCAGGCCGCTGATCAGGACGTTGTCCTTGTCGGCCGACAATTCGACGCCTCGCATGCGGATAGCGGCGACGTTGCTGACCGCCGTCTGAAACGACTGGTTTCCGGACACGTCAGTTACGGTGGTCGTCTGCGAGATCAGCGCGTTGTTCGTGCGTTCGCCGAAGACCGTGAACCTGATCCGGCCGTCCTGCCAACGTCGTTCGAGATTGAGTTCGCCGGTGAAATCCTGCTCGGGCGCGAGCAGCGGATTGGCAAGGTAAGTGATGTTGCTGACGGAAATGTTCTGATAAAGCTCCGTCACCGTCGGGTAGCGATACGCCTCGCCGAAATTCGCAGTGATGTTCCAATCCTTGTTGGGGTCATACGAGAGCGAGACCTTCGGCGAGAAGTTGGTCGACGATAGCGACGGCTGTTGCGTGGTCGTCACCGACGTGATGGCACCGGCGCCAGTCGCCGTCGTGTTGACGTTGAGGCCATCGAGGGCCTGCCAACTCTCCAATCGTCCGCCGAGAGTCAGCTTGACGTTCGGTGCGATCTTCCAGGCGTCATGAACCCAGAGCGCCTCGGTTCGCGTCTCGCCGACACCCGTTGAGTAGAGCAGCCCGTTCCCCGTCGAGGGAGCCGCATACCAAACCGTGGAGGCAAAGACAGGATTCTCGAGCCTGTAGCGGTCCCCGTGAACGCCGAAGCTCACCTCATGCGAACCGTCGATCCCGTCGGGACGCCAAATGCCCTTGGCATCGGCGTTCTGCCAGTTGGTGCCGTCCATGCGCGTTACCTTGCCGTTCAGCGAGTAGCCGAGCCCGGGCGACGCGACGACGGTGTACGGGTTGAGAAGAGTATCCTGAAGGTAATTGTAGCTCGATGCCGAAAGCTCAAAATCGAAGACGCCCTTGGTATCGCTCCGGAGCGAGATGGCGTTGCTCACATGAAGCTCGTCCCAGGTGTATTTGTTGGGAGCAAATCCCGAGAGGCCCGCAAATGTCGGCTGGCCCGTCACGGTCGATCGCAGATAGGCCTGCGGCTCCGAGGTCTGGTGATTGTTCCAGACCGCGAACGAATAGGTCGCCTGCACCAGCGGGGTCAGGTCGTAGGCGAGCCTGACATTCCCCGACGTCTGCTGCGAGTGCGCCACGGCGCCGGCGCCGACGACATCGGCCACACCGCCGGTCCGGCTCGGTGCGATGAAGGTGCCTGTCGTCCTGGCCGGGACCGAGCCATTCGTCACATAGCTCAGCGGCTGCTGATAGCTGTCACGATAGTTCGCGCTGATGAGCCATGAAAGCGCACCGTCGCGATTGCCTGCAGCCGCACTGGTCTGGCTGGTGAGGTAGGTGCTCATGGTACCGTACTGGCTCCAAGGCATCACCGAGACCGTTTCCTTGGCTGTCGCAAACGGCTTGTCCGGCATCTTCGACGTGATCAGCAGCACGCCGCCGATCGAGTTGCCGGGATAGGCCGCGGCGAACGGACCGTTGAGATAGTCGACCCGGCCGATCGCCTCCGGCACGATCAGATTCCACTTCGGCGAGGCGCCCGAGTTGTTGTTTCCGATCAGCGCCGAAATCAGGAGATCGTCGTAATAGATCAGCGTGCGCGCGCTGGAATTGAGCCCCCAGCTTCGCGTCGCCAGCACCGCCTGGTTGTCGCCGTCGTGCCGTTTCCGCACGAACAGGCTCGGCATGTATTTGACGGCATCCTCGGGGTCTTTGAGGTTGATCGTCTCATCGATCTCCTTGGCAGTGATGCTGAACGAGGTTTGCGGAAGCTGATAGCGCGCCACGGCCGGCGGGGTCTCCAGCGAGGCGCGAGCGGTGCCCTGCCCGCTGGTGGCGACGGCCGCAGGCGGCCCTTCCACAGGGCTTGCAGGATTCGCGCTCCGGTTTCGCGCTGCCGCGGATTGGACGGCCGGCTTGGGCGGCTTATGTGGTGCCGCAATTGGCGCATCGACCGTCACCGGCGGCAATGCGTTTTCGCTGCTCTGGGCAGCGGCTCCGCCTATCGACGTAAGCAGCGCGGCCTGGACGGCAACGACACTCACGCCACAGCGGGCATGGCGAAGTAACATGGAAATGTCCTGACGCCGGCTTTCTCTCCGGCCAATCGACAGCATCAGCCACCGGCGGACGCGCCGCGGCGATCACAGGAGTGTCGTCAGGAAAATCGAGGTGGTGCGCGCGCCTGCGCGTTGGAGCCGCCGCGAGGCACGGCGACACGATCTGCCCCGTCGTGCCACACCACACATTCGGCAGATCGTAAAGATGTCGCAAAGACGGTCTGCGGCGCATCGAGAGATGCGCTCGCCTGTGCCAGGCAGCAGAGCGAGCAAGCGCCTGAATGTGAGCCGAGTGCACCGGTCCGGTCGTCAATGCCTGCACCTGAACCGCCGTTGGCATGGCAGATCACGGCGCTCTGAAGCGGATCGGCGACCGCAACGCCGGCTGCCCAGCAGGCGGCAATCGGCGCCAGCACCTGCATCGCCAATGCGATCAGGACCAGGGGTAAATATTTGTGCAGCCGCGCCCGCATCCGCCGAACCATTCGTTCGCTTACTAACTAGACGCCATTCGCCATGGAGTCGAGATCGCTCTTTCACGCGATTGACGCAGAACAACCATTCAATTCACCAAGTGTATCGCGGGATGCATTGTGCCAAGCCTCCCGACAATGCCGAGAATGGCAAGGCCAAGAGCAAGCTCGACGATGCTGGTTCGTGTAAGCCAGCGCAACGCGCCGCGCCCGGCTGGAGCAAGCCGCGGAGTCAGCACCAGCCGGTTGACCAGGGCGAGCACCAGCATAAACGTGAACAGGACAAGCTTGAGCAGCAGCAGCCGTCCATACTCGGTGACGACCAGCGCGTGAACCGAGCCCACTAGGATGGCGGCGTTGATGAATCCCGTGAGCAGCAGCATTGCCACGCTGACCATGCCCATGATCGAGAAACGGCCCACGACGTCACGGGCGAGCGAAATCGCCTTCTTTCGGCAGGCCGCGACCAGGAACAGGATTAATGACGCCAAGCCACCGATCCAGGCCGCGCTGGCCGCCAGATGCAGCGTATCCGCGGCAAGATGCAGGTACCCTGCCTCGCCGGCGGTCGAGCCGGCATGGCCACACCAGGCAAGACTTGCGGCGAATGCGAGCGCGGCGGCAAATCCACCCCATCGCGCGATCGCCACGCGATCATAGACGAGGCAAGCCGCGAGACAGATCGCAAATCCTGCTCGAAGCATCGTCACCTGGCCGAACTGCGTTTCGTTGATCACCGTCGACAACACATCTGCGGACATTGCCTCATCGAGCGGCATCCCGCTCATCGAGGCGGCCTGAAGCACTAACCAGATCGCGCCGGAGATCACCGCGAAGGCAAGACCGAGCCACGAGACCCATGAGGTGGGAGCACCGAACGACCCAGCCGCAGTCCCCTCCGAGCGCACGACCGGCGCAACGATGACGGTCCGAAATATCACGTCTCCAACCGTGATCGCGGTTGCCGCGAAGTGCACGGCGCGCGTTGCGACCAACGGCGCTTCTGCTGCTGACCAGTCCATCGGCGGTCAGGCCTTCATGGACCGACCTGGAAGGTGAAGCTGCCGTCCGTCGTGTGGGTGTCCACGGACAGCACGCGCCAGTTCACGCGGTACGTGCCTGCCCCTCCCGACTTCAGCGGGACCGACATCTGGTTGCCACTGACGTGCGCCTTGCCGGCGTCGACGCGCTGGCCGGAGGGACCCGTGACGCTTATCGAGCTGAACGCGGCCTCCAGTTTCTGGGTAAACCAGAGCGTCACCTCGTGCGGGGGGCTTGCCACCTTGTTGCCGACACGCGGCTCGGCATGGTCGAGAAACGCGTGGGCGGTCGCTTCGCCGGTCGAGAACAGAACAAGCAGCGGGACGATTGAAACCAGAGATAAGTGCCGCATCGGTCAATTCCTCGGGAAGGGGCTGGCGGGTTGGACCGGGCCGCCGAAGAGCGGCTTGCCGATACCGCGCGGATCGATGTCGTCGAGATACATGTGCAGCTGAGCGATCACGCCCACATTGGTCCCGCTTTGCCGGTTGATGGGAATCAGCGCCTCCAAGCCGACCTGAAACTGATTGCCGACCCAGATAACCCCCGGATTGATGGTCCCTGTCGTCGTTGTCCCTGAGGTCAGCGTGTTCGCCACTGGGGTCTGCAAGGTTGCTTCCACCAAAGGGATCAGGTGATTTACGAAATCCGGCAGGCCGAGATCCATCACGGCAGATTTCAGATAGGGCATGCTGTATTGGATGGTTCCACCCCAGTTCAGCACGCGCGGATGGAATTCGGTATCGGCCGTCAGCTCGCCCGTATCCGGATCTATTCCGAACGTAGTTGTGAAATTCCGGGCCGGGATCGCGTAGCCGACCTGGCCCGTGATCGCCACCGGCCTCAGCCACGACAGTGTGTCCGGCAGATCGCCAAAGCCTTTGCCGAAATAGATGGTCGGCGTGTAGGTGTTGAAGGGATCGGCGCCGACATTCGCCGCACCGGTACCGCCCCATTCGACGCTGAGGCCGACCGACATCACGAACTCATGCACGGGGTCTTTGAAAACCCGATATTTGAAGGTGGTCTCCAGGTTCTGAAATTCGTTGGCTCCGGGTGCTGTTGGATCGATCGGGCCGAGAAATGTGTAGGTTGTCCCAAACGAGATCGCGAAATCCTCGGTGATCCGCTTGGAAAATTCGCCGGACACGTCCCGCTGCCGAACGGGCGGAATGTCGCCGGTTTTGAAGCTGTCGACCGTGGGAAGCGATAGTTCGTCGTTTACGCCGGGATCATCGATGCCCAGCGTTGCCGGAAAGAAGCGATTGCCAACGATCTCGTGGGCAACGCTTCCCGAATGAGGGACGAGCGCGAGGACGAGCCCCAGAAGGCTCGCACGTGTAAGACAGAAGGACATTTGAGAACCTCCGCGATGCTGACGTGCGAATTCGGCGACCGGTTGGCCGCCAGGCTCACGTCAATTGCGGAGGCGCTCGTGCGCGGGCGTTGGATCCGCCGTGCGATGTGGCCGCGGGGGCAGTCTGCTCATGCCACACCACAGGTTCAACGAGCCAGAACGGATTCGCGAAGGTAGCCTGCGGCGAATCAAGCGACGCATTGACCTGCGCCAGGCAGCAGATCGAACAACTGCCTGTCTGCGCACCGGCCTGACCGTCCGCGCCTGCACCTGATGCATCGGTGCTGTGGCAGATCACCGCATTCTGAAGCGGATCGGCGACCGCAAATCCCGCGGCCCAGCAGGCAGCAACCGGCGCCAGCACCTGCATCGCGAGAGCGAGCAGGACCAGGGGCAGGTATTTTTGCAGCCGCGCGCGCATTCGCCGAACCATTCGTTCGGCTAGCAACTAAACACCGCACTGAGTACGAGTCGAGGTCACTTCAGCCGTCTGCTTGCGCGATCACAAATATCTCGAAAACTGTGGTCAGCGCGCCAGGCCGAAGGCTGACGATCCGGCATTTGAGGCAGATGCGGGGCAACCGCATATCCACAGATTTCTCATATTTGTCATATGCTTAGGAAGAAAAAGCCCGATCATTTCGTTAACTGCTCGAATTTTGAACAATCGTTGCCGAAAATGATGACAAGTGAGAAAAGTTGATCTAGCATCTCTTTGCTCAGGCTGGCCGCGAGGTCGAAGTCTGGTGGTCCAAGTCTCGGGAGGAGCCCCTGGCGCGCAAAACGCAGCGTCGCCCCGTTCAATCAAGATCAAATCTCAGATATCGGGGATAATAGGGTCGACACAATTTTTGAGCGGGGCTAGGGCCCCGCTCTCTTTTTTTGTGTGGACACCCAACGCGGATGAACGCCCCAGCAACTTGATCGAGAGAAGCTTCGAGCTCGCAGGGCTGCGACGATCTGACACCAACCTATATCAGCGCCTGTTTGCCGAGTATCCCGGGACGCAGGCGATGTTTCGCAAAAACGGCGGGGCGGTGCGCGCGCTCACGATCGAGGCGATCCTCGATTTCGCTGGCGAGCGTCGCGGACATGTCCGCATGGTCCAGCGCGAGTTATCCTCGCATGACCGCCTACGGCACACCACGAGAGTTGTTCATCAAGTTCTTTCGCGTGATCCGTGATGTGCTGCGTGAGCTGCCGGGCGACGAACGGTCCCCTGATACGGATGAGGCCCGGAAGAAACCACTCTGTGCGGTCGCGGGCCTTGCCAGCATTCCTACCTAACTCTCTTTGCGTTGCACCAAGGCGCTGCGTCACTGTCGCGATTGCAGAACGGGTAGCGTGAACTCGTCGATTGTGAGACACTGCCTGTCTTGGTAGCGCAAACAATGACGCTGCCAACGATAAAATCATGGGAGCGAGCGATGTCCGAGACGAAAGATTTCTCGACAACCAGGCGCGATCTTCTTCAGGCGGCAACGACCGCCGGCGCCGCGGCGGCCATCCTCGGCGGCATGGGGATCAACCCTGCACTTGCAGCCGAGATGGGACGTTCGGAGAAGCCGTTGAAGGCGGCATTCTCCAATGCAGGCCTGCAGGCCACCTGGTGTGCGCAGGGCAAGCAGGCTGCGGAATTCTGGGGCAAGCTGTTCAATGTCGATGTGACCTGGTTCGATGGTCAGCTCGACGCGGTGAAGCAACGCGCGGCCATCGACAACATGGCCTCGCAGAAGTGGGACTTCGTGGCGATCCAGGCCTTCGGCATCGGCACCCTCACCCAGCCCGTGCAGAAGATGATCGATGCCGGCACGCCCGTCATCGACATGGACACGCTGATCGCGCCGCTGGATCAGATCAATGTGCATTCCTTCCTCGCCCCTGACAACGAATTCATGGGCGCCTCGGTGACCCAGGCGCTGTGCAACGCCATGGGCGGCAAGGGCAAGATCATCATGACGCAAGGAGCCCTCGGCCACACCGGCGCGCAAGGGCGTGCGAAGGGTTTCAACTCGGTCGTCAAGCAGTTTCCCAACATCGAGGTGCTCGACACCCAGCCGGCCGATTGGGACGTCTCCAAGACTGCGCGCCTATGGGAGACCTATCTGACGAAATACCCGCAGATCGATGCGGCCTTCTTCCACAATGACGACATGGCGCTCGCGGCCGCCAACATCATGAAGGCGCACAACCGTACCAACATCCTGATCGGTGGCGTCGACGCCATGCCACCCGCGATCCAGGCGGTGAGCGAAGGGCGCATGTACGCAACCGTTCGCAATCCCTCCTGCCGCATCCATGGCGGCGCCATCATCGCCGGGGTTGCCGCGGTCGTCGGCGGCGAGAAGAGCGGCCAGGGCATTCCGAAGAGCGTGGTGACGGATGGCCCGGTCGTGACCAAGGCGAACGCCGCCGGCATGCAGTGGATGGAGGATCACTTCCTGATCTGATTCCTCCATGCCTGAAGGCCGTTCGCCGATCCTGGAACTACAGGGCATCACGAAGAGCTTTGGCGGCGTCGAAGCACTTCGTGGTGTAGACTTCGCGCTGTACGCCGGCGAGATCCATGGTCTCGTCGGCGAGAACGGCGCCGGAAAAAGCACGCTGATGAAGATCATCGCCGGCGTGCACCCGGAATTCTCGGGCCGCTTCCTAGTCGACGGGAAAGAGACCCGGTTTCGCTCGGCCCGCGACGCGCACGCGACCGGCATCGCCATGGTGCATCAGGAACTCAGCGTCGCGCCCGACCTGACGGTCGCCGAGAACGTTTTCCTCGGCAACCAGCCGACCAACCGGCTTGGACTGGTGCAATGGCGGCGCATGGCGCGCGAGGCCGGCGAGCAGCTCGCCCGCTTCGGCATCGACGTCGATCCGATGACACGGCTCGGCGATCTTCCAATCGGCCTGCAGCAGCTCATCGAGATCGCCCGCGTGCTGTTCTCAGGCGCGCGCATCGTCATCCTGGACGAGCCGACCTCCGCCCTCTCCCCACCCGAGGTCGAGCGCCTGTTCGCGACGCTGCGCCGCCTGCGCGACGAGGGCACGGGCATCGTCTTCATCTCGCATTTCATCGAGGACATTTTGCGCGTCTCCGATACGGTGACCGTGTTCCGCAACGGACGAAAGGTCGCCGAGACAGCGGCTCACGCAACCACCAAGGGCGCCCTGATCGAGGCGATGATCGGCCGCGGCGGCGAAGCGCTCGAGCACAGCTACACCGACGACCTCATGCTGCCCGCCGCCAACGGTGGCTCGGTCGTCCTGAAGGTCGACCAGTTGTCGCTTGCACGCAGCCTCCAGGACATCTCGTTCGAGGCACGTTCCGGCGAGGTGCTGGGCATTTACGGCTTCATGGGCTGTGGACAGCAGGAGCTGTCGCGCATCCTGTTCGGCAAGCTCAAGCCTGACAGCGGCGCGCTCATCGTCGACGGCGCGCCAAAGTCCTTTGCCTCCACCGCGGCCGCGCGACGTGCGGGCGTGGCGCTCGTCCCGGAGAGCCGGCGCGCCATGCTGTTCCACCAGGAGCCGGTCTACAAGAACATCTCGATCAGCATTTTGGATCGCATTTCGGCCATGCTGCTCAAACCGGCGCAGGAGCGCGACATCGCTCAGCGCCAGGTCGAGCAGTTGCAGATCAGGCCGCCGGTGGTCGGCCTCGACCTCGGCATGCTCTCCGGCGGCAATCAGCAGAAGGTGGCGCTGGCGAAATGGCTGACCTATCCGCCTCGGCTGCTCGTGCTGTGCGAGCCGACCCGCGGCATGGATGTCGGCGCCAAGAATGACGTCATCAACATCGTGCGCGACCTCCGCGCCAAGGGCCTTGCGATCATCGTGCTGTCGACGGAGCCGGAGACGGTGCTGTCGCTGGCCGACCGCATTCTCGTGCTCAAGCGCGGCGCAGTGGTGCGCGAATTCAAGAACGAACCGGTCAGCAAAGACCGCCTTTTGGAGGCGGCGTGACGGAGAAGCCCAATGGCGAGCAGTGAAGCAGTTTCCGGAGCGGCCCGCCGGCCCCGTGGCCTCGGCTCCTTCCTGCGCTCGCAGATGCGCAACATCGCGCCGTTCCTGACGCTGATCTTCCTCAGCCTGTTTTTCGCCTTCGCGAGCCCCTCCTTCGCCACGCTGGACAATCTCGGCAACATCCTCACCCAGGTTTCGGTGACCGGCGTGATCGCCGTCGGCCTCACCTTCGTGATCCTCTGCGCCGAGATCGACCTCTCGATCGCCAGCATCGCCAACGTCACGGGCATTGCGGTCGCCTATTTCACTATGCAGGAATCCTACGTCAACATCGCCAACGTCCCCCTCCCCGGCGCCGCCGCAATCCTGCTCTCGCTGCTGCTCTGCGCGGCTCTCGGGTTCGTCAACGCGCTGGGGCTGACCGTGATCGGCATCCCCTCCTTCATCATGACGCTTGCGATGATGCAGATCGCAGCCGGCATCTCCGCTCTGCTGGTGCGCGGCCAGATCGCCTACAAGGTGCCTGATTTGATCGCCACCCTCGGTTCCGGCTCGATCGGCGGCATTCCCTGGATCGTGATCGTCGCCGCGGTGATGCTGCTCGCAGGCCATCTCGTGCTGACCTACACGCGCTTCGGGCGCTACGTCTACATGGTCGGCGGAAACCGCGAGGCGGCCGAATATTCCGGCCTCAACGTCAAGCTGATCCTCGGCGTCGTGATGGTCATCTCGGCGGTCTGCGCAGGGATCGGCGGCATGCTCGGCGTAGCCCATTTCGGCAGCGCGCAGCAGAACGAGTTCGACACCTATTTGCTCGACTCCATCGCTGCCGTCGTGGTCGGCGGCACCAGCCTGTTCGGCGGCCGCGGCGGCATCGGCAACACCATCGTCGGCCTGTTCGTGCTGGGCGTGCTCAACAACGGCCTCGACCACGTCAACATCGACAGCTTCCTGAAGATCCTGATCCGCGGCCTGATCCTGCTGGCGGCGCTGATCATCAACGTCTATGCACAGCGGTTGCGTGAGAAGGCGGCGGATTAGCCGGCGCGATAGCCCTCACTTCAAAATGTCGAAAACAACCCCATGCAAAGTAGCCGATGACTGCTGGGGTTGATTTCGTCTTTTACGAAATAATTTGACATGTCGGGCAAATCAGTGGCACGATGTCATCCTGGCGCAGCGTGCACGAGACCAAGGCAGGCAAAGGCGCGCATTTGGCGCGCCGTGCCCACCACTCCTGTTGCATTCGCGAAAAGCTGGTGGGCACGGCGCAAGGGCGCCTTTGCCCACCCTGCAGTTGATCCTGCTCGCGGCGCTGATCAACAACGTCTGCTCATCATCGTCCTGGCGCGAGCCGAAAGGAAGCGTCGAAATGCTGGTTAGACCAGCTCAGATGGAAGATGCCGACCAAGCAATCGACGTCGTGCGACGGTCGATACTGGAACTATGCGTCCTCGACCACCAGGGTGACCCAGCCACCCTGTCGATGTGGCTGAGCAACAAGACGGCGGACAACATGCGGCAGTGGATCGATGCTCGCGCAGTCCTTGTGGCGATTGAGAGCGAACGTATCGCTGGCGTTGCAGCCATCCGGGCCGATGGTTACGTTTTGCTGAACTACGTGGCACCCGAGAAGAGGTTCAAGGGGACGAGCAAGTCTTTGATCCATGAGATCGAGGTCTGGGCATCACATCGCGGCCTCAAGTGGCTTACTCTCGACAGCACGGTCACCGCACTTCGATTCTATCTATCGTGCGGCTGGACCATGACCGGACCGCCGCAGCCTGGATTCGGAGTGACGACGAGACATCCGATGGGCAAGGCCGTGACGTTCGCACCCTAGCTATCTCGCGAAATCGGGCTGCCAATCGCGCGCCTCGCGCGCTGCCTTGATCACTGCACCGATCGCCGTGAAAGACGGCGCCTCCACCATCATTCTGCGCGCCAGGCGGAGGCTGCGCGCCTCGCAAATTGCGCGCCGCTTTTCGTCGGCGATCGCTTCGAAATCGAGATTATGCGCTAGGCCGAGAATGCGCCGGATGGTCTTCGCCGCGGCGAAGCCGACGGTGTCCTGGAACAGCCGCGCCATATAGGCCCGCCGCTCCGTATCGAGCCGCGCTGCCCCCGCCTCACCTATGAACAACGATACGGGATAAGCATCCCCCTTGGCGTCGCTTCGCCAGAGCGCCTGGAATTTACGCGCGAACTCGTTCCAGACACCCTCGATCGTTTCCAGCACCCAGCCCTCGAACGCAGCCCGATCGCCCGGCGAGCGCCCGGATGAGGCCAGGTACGCCATCAGGAGGTTCGCGATCACGGCCCCGACGTCGAGTCCCATGGGGCCCCGCGGCAGCACCCAGGAAGCATCTGGTCGTGAAATAGGCATCAGACTGGACGTCGGCGGCGAGCGAGCCGATGTCTCAAATGGGTCGTCAGAAGCGAAGACCCCGACCTCCTCTACCCCGCGTCCGCTCTACCCTGTGAAAGCGGACGTTGAGATTGCCGCGTCGAGCGTCGGCTAAGGGACAAAGGGGACGTCACACGCTAGAAGACCATGCCGAGAAATCAAGGCGGCGCGGCGCCGGATACTGCGGGCGGCGGGCTCTTGATCTGGATCAAAGCTCCCGCTTGAATTTGCGCCGGACTACCATGATGGCTGTGCACACCACGAACGATAGCAATTTTGCCTCGTAAGCGATCGCATAGCATCGACTTTGCCGACAGCCCGCCGGTTTGTGGAGGGCGGGCACGCAACTATGGATCGACCGATGCGACTCTGGATGATTCCAATGACCTATGTTGCAGTAGCTTCAGTGTGCGGCATCGTATGGCCGCGGATATGGAGACATTTTCTGTCGTCTTTCGTTGTCGACGTGTCGGTTGCGTCGGCGCAGGCTGTTCTCTCGGCCGTCGCTTCGGGGATGATGGCGCTGACCGGATTGGTTTTCGCGCTTGCCTTCGTCATGGTTCAATTCAGCGCGATCGCATATTCGCCCCGTCTGGTGAACTGGTTGGCTCGTGATCCGCTGCTTTACCATGCAATGGGAGCCTTCAGCGCGACCTTTATTTACGCGCTCTTCACCCTCGCTACCGTCGATCGCGGCGATTCGGGCGCAGTGCCTATGTTTTCGATGGTGTTGGTCGGATCGATGATGTTGTTGAGTATGTTCTTTTTTGCACGGTTGGTGGATCGACTGACTGATTTGCAAATCACAAACGTACTTCGGTTCGTCGGCGACCGCGGACGCGAAGTTATCCGCGCGATGTTCAACGAAAGAGATTACGCGTCAGAGAGTGAGAGCAATGCAGCGCAATGGCATGCTGACGGCGTCCAGCATGGACTCACGATCCAAACGCTGAAATATTCCGGATCTCCACTAACGATGACAGAGCTGAATACCAAGTCGTTGATCGATTGGGCAGAACGAGGTGAGGCCGTCATCGAAATGGTCGCTGTCGTAGGTGACACGCTTGTCGATGGAAGCGTCGTATTGCGGATGCATGGAGGTAACGGCACGATCGTGATGGATGACTTGATGCAGGCCGTGCACCTTGGTAGTGAACGTACGTTCGCGCAGGATCCCAAGTATCCCATTCGTCTTCTGGTCGATATCGCTATCAAGGCACTCTCGCCAGCCATCAACGATCCGACGACGGCTGTGCAAGCGATCGACCAGATCGAGGATCTGCTGCGACGCATTAGTCGGTGTGATTTGCAGGCCAGACATTTGAGGGGCGCCGGGGGTGCGCTTCGCGTCATCGTACCAATGCCAACCTGGGACGATTATTTGGCGCTCGCGTTCGATGAAATCCGACAATTCGGTGCAAGTTCCGTTCAGGTTTTGCGCCGACTGAGAGCCGTATTTACCGGTTTGCAGGAGGCAACCGCCGGAAGCCGTGCCACCGCAGCGTATCAATATCTGCAGCATCTAGACTGGGCGATTGAACGCGCGCAACTGGATGCTCGGGACAAGCAGACCGCCTCCCAGGAAGATCAACAGGGGCTCGGCTTTTCCCGCAGTCGGCCGGGTACTTTCAGCGAAACAACGTCTCCCGCGATCCGGCCGGTTACTGATACTCACCCCTCTGTCGGATCCCGATAACCATGTCCGGAGACGCGACGTACGCCATATTGTCGCTCGCGCTCAAATTCCGTCGCGAAATCGGGCTGCCAATCGCGCGCCTCGCGCGCTGCCTTGATCACTGCACCGATCGCCGTGAAAGACGGCGCCTCCACCATCATTCTGCGCGCCAGGCGGAGGCTGCGCGCTTCGCAAATTGCGCGCCGCTTTTCGTCGGCGATCGCTTCGAAATCGAGATTATGCGCCAGGCCGAGAATGCGCCGGATGGTCTTCGCCGCGGCGAAGCCGACGGTGTCCTGGAACAGCCGCGCCATATAGGCCTGCCGTTCCGTATCGAGCCGCGCACCTCCGCCCTCGCCTGCGAACAGCGATACGGGATAGCCATCCCCGGTGGCGTCGCTTCGCCAGAGCGCCTGGAATTTACGCGCGAACTCGTTCCAGACGCCCTCGATCGTTTCCAGCACCCAGGCCTCGAACGCAGCCCGGTCGCCCGGCGAGCGCTCGTGTCCGGATGAGGCCAGATAGGCCATCAGGAGGTTCGCGATCACGGCCCCGATGTCGAATCCCATGGGGCCATAAAATGCGAATTCCGGATCGATCACCTTGGTCTCACGCTCCGTGACCATGACCGAGCCGGTGTGGAGGTCGCCGTGGATCAGCGCCTCCGGGCTCGCCATGAATTTCAGCTTCAGTCGAGAGATCGCGACATGCAGGTCAAAATCCTCGCGGAAGCTTGCAGCCGTGGCATCTAGCCAAGGCGCGGTCCAGCGGTTCTGCTCCGCGATCCGATAGGGATCGGTGAAGATGAGATCCTCGGTGATCTTGCAGAGTGCGTGATTGCCGGCAAAGGCCGCGATACCCTCCTTCTTCGCTGCGGCGGTGAGCGCGAGATCGGAGGTGAAGAACAGCGTCCGCGCCATGAAGGTCGTGATGTCGTCCACGAAGCGTGGATACCGCGCGCCTGCGATCAGCCCCTTGCGCATGATGATGTGCGGCTCGAGCAGCTCCATCACCGTGAGCGCCAGCGCTTCGTTGTGATACAGCACCGACGGCACGAGCCCAGGCGCGAGCTGCGCCTGCCGGGTCAGAGCCAGATATTCGTAGTGCGCGCGGGACAGTGGCAGCGGCCAACTTTCCCCGACCAGGCGGACGTAGGGCAGCGCCTGCTTCACGGCGACGCCGCCGAGCGCTCCCTTCACGATGAAGACGAGATTGAGATTGCCGTCGCCGACTTCCGTGATCGACCAGTCGCCCGGCGCACCGCCAAGGACGGCCACCAGCTTAGGACGGCCCGCGAGATAATCCCGCAGGTCCGCCTCATGCAAAACTCGATAGTTCTCCGCCTGCGCTAGCGTCATGACGATCCCTGCCCCATGGTTATGGCCGGATCGTCAGCCGCGCTCCAGGAAGCTCGAACCGATGTCGGCCCTTCTTTTGATCGGATCGTAATCGCAATAGACGCCGTCCGCCACCAGCGCGTAGCTCGCAATCACCGTATATTTGTCGAGCTTGACGGAGTGCAGGCCAGCTATTGCGGTGCTTTTGCCGTCGCAGGAGTATGAGATGGGCTATGACGCCAACGTGTCGACCATGACTTTGGCCTTCTTCAGATCGTCGGTGTCGAAGCCTTCGATGAACCAGTTATAGACCGGAGTGAGCAGGTCGCGAGCCACGTCGCGTTTGCCCTGGTCGCGCCAAAGCCGCGCCATGCTCGTCGCGGCGCGCAGCTCCCAGGACCTCGCCTGCTGTCGACGTGCAATCTCGAGCGCGTGCTCGAAGTCGGCCTCGGCCGCAGCCATGTTCCCACTTCGCAGAACCAGTTTGCCCTGAATCCGATAGAGCTCGGCCTCGCACCATTGTTCTTTGGTGCTCCGGGCCATGGCGATCGCGCGGTCGATCACGTCGAGCGCCTCGTCGTGCCGCTCAAGCTGGGAATGTGCCATGGCGAGATATGACATCACGAATGGAATATAGATCGTGGCGCCCGTCGCGTGATATGTCTCGATCGACGAGGCCAGGATGTGAGCGGCTTCGGACGCACGCTCGGTCTGCGCCATCAGGCAGCCTTGCCACATCAGCCCGTTCGCGCTCCAATACGACGATCCCTTGTCTTCGGCGAGCGCGACGAGCTCCCTCGCACGAGCACCCGCTTCGGCAACGTCGCCCAAGAGGATCAGTGTGGCGGTCGAATGCGCCAGGGCATGCATCAATGTCGCGGCTTGATCAATTTCCCGGGCGCAGATGAACGACCCGTTGGCATCCCTGCGCGCTGCCAGGGGAAAGCCAAGAAGCCAGTTGGTCCGCGACCGCCACTCCAGGATTGCGACCTGGGCATCCGTGCCAAAACGCGTTGCCAAGGCGCGGTGCTCCCGAGCATCATATAGCGCGATCGCCTGATCGAGATGCTCCCTCCCCGTTACGGGGACGCCGACCGACATCAATGTCACTCCCATCATGCGATGGGCGAGCAGGAGCGGGCCAGAGTTGGGTTGCTTTGTCGCAAGCTGCATGAATTGGTCGGCGAGTTCGCGGGCGGCGTCACCGTTGAACCCGGCGATGTTGACCACCCAAAAACCATAGATCACCGAGAACAGCAGCAAGGAGTCTTCGGGCGGCTCCCCGATCGCCTCCGCCTGCTCGATGAGGATGCGGGCACGCTCGGCGGCGGCTTTGGTTTGTTCGGCACCGTAGCCCTTGGTGTGCATGAGAACGGTCAACAGTTCGACCTGGAGCGCAATCTGCTCGCGGCGCAGCGACGGCGTCGACGGCAAGGTCCCGATCAGGCCAAGCGCCCGGCTCAAATGAGCCTCAGCCTCCGCCAGCGCCGAATGCGCGTGCGAGCGTCGTCCAGCCGCGCCCCACAGCGCCGCCGCGCGCTCGAGGGCGCCGGCCTCCGTATAGTGATGCGCGAGACTTTCGGGAGATCCCTGGACGACATCCGGCCTCTGCTGTTCGAGGGCACGGGCGATGCGAAGGTGAAGCTCCCTGCGGGCTGGGCGCAGCAACGTGCCGTAGGCTGCGTCGCGCACGAGCGCATGCTTGAAGACATAATTTTCTCGTGACGGACTTCCCTGTCGGAAGACCAGTCCGGCTTCCACCAGTTTTTCCAAAGGCTGCTTCAGCTCCTCGTCGCTGAGTGACGCCACTGCAGCCAACAATAAGTGCGAAAATTCTCGTCCGATCGCCGCGCCGATCTGCGCGATCGCCTTGACCTCCGTACCCAGCCGATCGAGCCGGGCCATCAAGGAAGCATGTAAACTGGCGGGCACCGCCAGCGCTGGAGCGGAAACCGCTGCTGCAGTCTTCGCCGCTCCCCACTCTCCCCCGGCCTCCAGCATTGCTTTCGTCATCTCCTCGACGAACAGTGGGATGCCGTCGGTGCGCTCGATAATCTCCGTTCTGAAGTCCGCCGACAGCGATTTGTCGCCGACGACGCAATCGATCATGCTGCCGACCTCGCGGTATCCGAGCCGATTGAGCGCAAGAGCGGTCACATGCGGTTGTCCAGTCCAGGGGGGATCGAACTCAGGTCGGAAGGTCACGATCATGAGTACGGGAAACGTTGCGATCAGATCTACCATGCGACCGAACGCTTCCAGGCTCGTGGGGTCGCCCCAATGCACATCCTCCACGATCATCAGCACGGGGCTGGAGCTCGCAAGGCTCCTTAATTGGAAGCCGAGCGCTTCCAGCATTTTCTGACGCTGTTGTTCGGAAGCAAGCTCCAGAGCGGGGAAGCGGCCGTCATTGGGAAGTGACAGCATCTCGGCCAACAGCGCAGCGTCCTGCCGGGACGTCCGGCTCTGTGCCAGCAGGAGATCGAGCTTTTCGAGCTTTGTTTGCGGAGTATCGCCGACCGCATATCCGGCGGCATGCTGAATCTGTCCGATGATCGGGAAAAAGGCGCTGTCCGTGTGTTGAGGCGAGCAGAAATAACGTAACCGCGCGTGCGGTTCGGTTGCGATCCCCTCCACTAAAGCCGTCGAGAGCCTTGATTTGCCTATCCCGGCCTCGCCCGATAACAACACCACGTGGCCTTCGCCTCTCTTTGCTCTCGCCCAGCGTTGCAAAAGCAGCCCAAGCTCTTCTTTGCGTCCGATCAGTTCAGTCAGCCCGCCGGGGTGCATGGCCTCAAAGCGGCTCTCGATAGAACTTGCCTGGAGGACGGCGAAAGCTCTCACCGGTGCGGCGATTCCCTTGAGCTCCTGCGGTCCGAGGTCCCGCAGGTCGAAGAGGTTGCCGAGGAGCCGACGCGTGTCCTCGGCAACGACTATCGTGTTCGGCTCGGCAACGCCTTGCAGGCGAGCCGCAAGATTCGGCGTCTCGCCGACGATGCTGCGCTCCTGCGCTTCCCCAGAGCCGACGAGATCGCCAACAACCACCAGCCCAGTCGCGATACCGATGCGGGTCCGTAGCGGAACGGACAATTCGAGCGCGCCCACTGCAGCAATCATTTTCAGAGCGGCGCGCACGGCCCGCTCGGCGTCGTCCTCGTGCGCATGCGGATAGCCGAAATAAATGAGAGCGCCGTCGCCCATGTATTTGGCGACGAACCCTCCGTAGTGGCGTACGGTGTCGGCGACGCACGTCTGATAGGCCGAAATGACCTCGCGCAGATCCTCTGGGTCCATGCGCGTGGATAGGGCAGTCGAACCGACAAGGTCCGAAAACATCACTGTGACCTGGCGGCGCTCAGGATTGTCCTTGAATGGCTTGCAGGTTGTCTCAGGAGACTCGGAAAGGCGTTCCAATTTGCCGGCTTCAGCCCGCAAGGCCGCAATGGCATCGAGCAGCTTACGGCGATGCCCGACAAGTCCGACACCAAGATCCTTCAAGTCCTCCGCCGTCAAGCTTGGCAGGACTGTGTCGTCGATCGCGTTCTCGCGGAACGCCGCCTCATATCGTTCGAGACCGAGCCTCCGCAGCCAACCCCCGAGGTCCATGGCGGCGCCCCAGTTTGCCTAGCCCGCAATGATCCTCCAGGCACGACAGGCTGTCTAGAGTATCGTTTTTCGAACGGCCGGTTTGGCTCATTTTCGACCGAGGCTGCTGATGTCGTCTCGCATTTGACGTCCGCTTTACCCCAAAACAGCGTCGATCAGTCTGTCGCTTCGCTCGCATCCTTCCGTGTTAAAACAAGCCAACGCTCACCATGATGTCACCGATGTGAGTAATCGTAAATTAGGCTGACTAATCCAGCGCCGCCGCGCGGCGCTTCCAAGGGCCAATAAACGACATCGGTCACTTGCCTCTTCTCCAGTGACGTGGCACCGGTCAAAATTGAAACGGACTGACCGAAATGGAAATCTTGCCGTCCGCAGCTCGTTCTACCTTAAAGTCTACCTCCTTTTGCGCTGTCACATCCTCAACGGTCACATACAACAATCCAGTACAACTAACTGCTCGCTTGGCTTTGCCTCTCGAATTTGTGCGTATCGTATCATCCAGCCTATATGCGGCACCTTGTCTCACCTTTTCCAGAATGGCTAATTTTTCTGCCTCCGTGTTCGTATTACTTATCATCGCCGCAACAGCTGTCGAATTCTTGACAGCGTAGCTGACAAGCGCGTTGTTGCTGTCGTCCGAAACGATCTTAACCACTGCAGTGCGCGTGTCCAAAGACTCACACTCGAGCGTCGCCCCGCCACAACTGCTCAGCAAGAGTAAAACAGGGAGACACCCTAAAACCGGCTGTGCTTCCCGAAAATGCTTCATCGGAGACGTCACGAGGATCTTTCCTATTCCGACAAGAAAGAATTCGTCCGTTACCTGCCGCGTTGCTGCTGGGAATCCGCCCTTAGGTTATTTGCGACCGAGGCTCTGACATTACCTGCCATTTGACGTGCGCTCCTATCTCAAAGCAGCGTCGATCAGTCTGGCGCTTGCGTTGATGAGTCCACGTCCTAGAACGGCATTCCCATCAATTTCGACAAGCGTTCGATCGAGAGATAGCCGGCATGATAGGCCGCCATGCCGATCGCAAAAACGACAGCCGAGAGAAGCGTGGTCCAGATCAGCTTGCTGCGCATCCCGGTCAGGATCGGCGCGCCGGGATCGGTGCCGGGCGCTCCGACGCCGTCCTCGTGCTGGCTGCGCACGCCGAAAGGCAGGGTCACGAACAGCGTGACCCACCAGAGCACGAAGTAGATCGCGAGTGCGGTGGAGATCTGGTAGGCCATGGCCCGGCCTTACGCCTGCTCGATCTCGACCAAGGCGCCGGAAAAGTCCTTCGGGTGCAGGAACAGCACCGGCTTTCCATGCGCGCCGATCTTCGGCACGCCATCGCCGAGCACCCGCGCCCCCTCCTTCACCAGCACGTCGCGCGAGGTGATGATGTCGACGACTTCGTAGCAGACGTGATGGATGCCGCCGTCGGCATTGCGCTCGAGGAACTTTGCGATCGGCGAGGTCTCGCCATAGGGCTCGATGAACTCGATCTTGGTGTTGGGGAGCGTCACGAACACGGTGGTCACGCCGTGCTCGGGCAATGCGATTGCCTCCGATATCTGTGCCCCGAACGCTGCGCCGTAGATCTTGGCGGCCTTCACGGCATCCTTGGTCGCGATCGCGACGTGGTTGAGCCGGCCCAGCATGGTTCTCTCCCTTGGAGCATGATCCGGACCCGAAGGGCCGCGTTAACGCAAAGTGTGACGCGGTTTTCCGAAGAGATCACGCTCAAAAATTTTAGACCGTCAGTACATGTACCAGACAGGGGGGCTTTTTGCCCCAATGTTCGTTGATCACGGCCCGCACGGCGCGTCGCACCGACTCAGCCAAAGCATCGGGATCGCGGCGGCGCGGTTTTGGCAGGCCTTCGATGGTCGAGACCACGGCGTCGAAGACGAGGTCGTCGAACGCCTCGCCCGCCTTGTTCTTCTCGGGAATGCCGACGAGATCGACCTCGGGTTCGTCGGCAAGCTCGCCCTGCGCGGTCATGGCGATGGCGACGAAGGCACAACCGGAGAAAGCCATCCGGCGCCGCTCGACCACCGCGCGGGACTTGGAATCCTCCAGGATCGTGCCGTCCTTGTAGAGCCGCCCGGAAGGCACCTCGCCGACGATGCCTGGGTCACCCGGGCCGAGCTTGACCAGATCGCCGTTGCGGCAGACCAGCACCCGCGGCACGCCCGCGGCGCGCGCGAGCTTGGCGTGCTCGTGCAGATGCAGGGCCTCACCATGGACGGGGATCAGGAGCTGCGGCCTGGTCCAGGCGATCATGTCGCGCAATTCGTCACGGCGGGGATGGCCGGAGACGTGGACCAGGTGGTCGCGGTCGGTGATGACCTCGACGCCCTGGAGGACCAGATTGTTGATGATCGAGCCGACCGCCTTCTCGTTGCCCGGAATGGTGCGCGAGGAGAAGATCACGCTGTCGCCGCGGTTCAGCGTGATCTCGGGATGGTCGTCATTGGCGATGCGCGCCAGCGCTGCGCGCGGCTCGCCCTGGCTGCCGGTGCATAGCGCCAGCACCTTGTTCTGCGGAAGATGGCCGTAGACCTCGGGCGAGCGGAAATTCTGCACGCCGTCGAGATAGCCGGTCTCGCGCGCGACCTGCACGACGCGGTCCATGGCGCGGCCGACCACGACGACCTCGCGGTCGGCGGCGCGAGCGGCGTCCGCCACCGCCTTGATGCGCGCGACGTTCGAAGCAAAGGTCGTCACCGCGACGCGGCCTTTGGCTTCCTTGACGAGTTCGATGATGGTCCTGGCGACTTCGGCTTCCGAGGGCGAGCGTCCCTCGCGCACCGCGTTGGTGGAATCGCCGATCAGGGCGAGAACGCCCTCCTCACCCAGTTCGCGCAGCCGCCTCTCGTCGGTGGGACGGCCGATGGATGGGGTCGGATCGATCTTCCAGTCGCCGGTGTGCAGCACCGTGCCGGCTTCGGTATGGATCGCCAGCGCATGGGATTCCGGAATCGAATGCGCGACCGGAATGAACTCGACGTTGAACGGCCCGATGTCGACGCGGCCGCCGGACGGGATCACGGTGACCGGGATTTTTGGCGGATTGCGCTCGGCCGCGCATTTGGCCTCGAACAGCGCCGCACTGAACTGCGTCGCGTAAATCGGGCATTGCAGCTTCGGCCAGAGATCGATGATCGCGCCGAAATGGTCCTCGTGGGCATGGGTCAGCACCAGACCCATCAGGTTCTTGCGTTCCTTCTCCAGGAAACTGATGTCGGGCATGATCAGGTCGATGCCCGGCAAATGCTCCTCGTCGCCGAAGGAGACACCGAGATCGATCGCCAGCCAGGCGCGCTGGTGGCGGTTGCCGAGGCCATAGATCGACAGGTTCATGCCGATCTCGCCGACGCCCCCGAGGGGAGCAAACACCAGTTCGTCGGGCCTTGCCATCATGCCGCTCCCACGGATGCGGCCGCGCCGAAGAACACTTCGCCTGCCGCTACCGGCACGCGGCGGCCATCGGCGGTGCGGACGATCAGGCAACCGGTATCGTCGATGGTGTCGAAGATGCCCTCGAGCGTCGCGCTCCCGGTCTGGATCGCGACCTTCTCGCCGAGGCCGGCGGCGCGCTCCAGCCAGAGGCGGCGGATCTCCGCAAAGCCGCGGCCATCGTCCCAGAGGCCCCGGAACTCGACCCAGGCGTCCGACAGCGCGGTGAACAGCTCCTCCGCGCTGATCTGGACCCCGAGGGCGGCCAGCGACACCGCGGGCGTCGGCGTGCCCTCGGGAGCCGCGACGACGTTGGTACCGATGCCGACCACGACGGCAAGGCGGTTGCCGATGGCCTCGGCTTCGAGGCCGATGCCAACGAGCTTCTTGCCGCCGGCAAGCACGTCGTTCGGCCATTTCAGGGTGTATCGGGGCCGGTCGGGACCGAGGCGAAGCGCTGCCTCGACGCTGACCCGCTCCAGCGCCGCTTCCTCGGCGAGCCCCGCAGCAAAGCCGAGCGTGGCGGCGACGGCCGGCGCGACGTCCATCACCTCGAGGATGCTGGCCGCCAGATTGCCGCGCGGCGCGATCCAGGCGCGCTGGCGGCGGCCACGCCCCGCCGTCTGCTCCGAGGTCACGAACCAGATCGGGCCGCGCTCGCCCTGGCGGGCGCGCTCCAGGCCTTCCGCATTCGTCGAGCCGATCTGATCCAAGGCTGCGAGGCGGTAGCCCGCGCTGAGAGCTCGATGACCGAGCGCGAATCCCATCCCTAGAACAGCGACTTTGCCGCTGCGCTGGCGACACTCACGACGGGTCCCGCAAACAGCGCAAACAGGATGGTGAACAGGCCTGCCACCGCCAGCACAGCCCGCACCTCGACGCGGACCGGATCGACCTGCCCGGCAGGCTCGTCGAAGTACATCGTCTTGACGATGGCCAGATAGTAGTAGGCGCCCACCACGCTCGTCAGCACGCCGATGACGGCGAGCGTGAACAGGTTGGCCTTGATCGCGGCGACGAAGACGTACCACTTGGCGAAGAAGCCAGCGAGCGGCGGAACGCCCGCGAGCGAGAACAGCAGCATCGCAAAGAAGAAGGCGAGCAGCGGGTTGGTGCGCGAGAGGCCGGCGAAATCGCTGATCTGCTCCACGGCCTGGCCGTTGCGCTTCATGGCGAGAATGACGGCGAAGGAGCCGAGCGTCATCGCAATGTAGATCACGAGGTACATCAGCACGCCCTGCGCGCCCTCGACCGTGCCGGAGGCAAGGCCGACCAGAGCAAAGCCCATGTGCCCGATCGAGGAATAGGCCATCAGGCGTTTGATGTTGGTCTGGCCGATCGCGGCAAAGGAGCCGAGCGCCATCGAGGCAATGGAGACGAACACCAGGATCTGCTGCCATTGCGAGACGATGCCGGGGAATGCGGTCAGCGTCGCGCGCGTGAACACGGCCATGGCCGCGACCTTCGGCGCCGAGGCGAAGAAAGCGGTCACCGGCGTCGGCGCCCCCTCATAGACGTCGGGCGTCCACATGTGGAACGGCACGGCCGAGACCTTGAAGCAGAGGCCGGCGAGCAGGAAGACGAGGCCGAAGACCAGGCCGACGCTGCCGGTCGTGGCAGATGCCGCGATGCCGGCAAAGCTGACGGTGCCCGTGAAACCATAGATCAGGGAAGCGCCGTAGAGCAGCATGCCGGACGACAGCGCGCCGAGCACGAAGTACTTCAGACCGGCTTCGTTGGACTTGGCGTTGTCCCGGTTGGAAGCCGCGACGACGTAGAGCGCCAGCGACATCAGCTCGAGGCCGAGATAGAGCGAGATCAGGTCTCCGGCCGAGATCAGCACCATCATGCCGAGGGTCGAGAGCAGCACGAGGATCGAATATTCGAAGATGCGTCGCGACGGATCGGACAAAAACTCCGTCGACAGGATCAGCGTGACCGCCGAGCCGATCAGCGCCAAAATCTTCAGGAAGCGCGCGAAGTCGTCGACGATGAAGCTGCCGCCGAAGGTGACCTGCTTGCCCGCCGGCAACAGCAACACCAATACGCCGGTCACGATGAGGAGGAGGATTGCGAGCGTGGTGACCGCCTTCGTCGTCCCCTGCCCGCGATACGCACCCAGCATCAGCAGCGCCATGCTGCCGACAGCGAGCACGAGCTCGGGCACCACCGGCGCCAGTTGATAACCTGCAGTCTCAAAGCTCATGGCGATATCCTGACCTGCCCGCTCACTGGAGCAGTGCGGCGGCCTTCACGGCCGTCACCGCGGTGTTGTAATTGTTGACGAGTTGCTGGACCGAGGCCGCCGACATGTCGAGCACCGGCTTCGGATAGACGCCGAACAGGATCGTCAGCGCGACCAGCGGGAACAGCGTGATGCACTCGCGCAAGGTCATGTCCTTGATCGTCATCAGCGTCGGCTTCACCAGAGCGCCGAACACGACTTTCCGGTACAGCCACAGCGCATAGGGCGCCGACAGGATCAGGCCCGTCGCGGCGAAGAAGGCGGTCGGGATCGACACCTTGAAGGTGCCAAGCAGCGTCATGAATTCGCCGATGAAGCCGGACGTGCCGGGTAGACCGACATTGGCCATGGTGAACACCATGAACACCAGCGCATAGAGCGGCATCCGGTTGACAAGGCCACCATAGGCCGCGATCTCGCGCGTGTGCATGCGGTCGTAGACGATGCCGACGCAAAGGAACAGCGCGCCCGAAACGATGCCGTGCGAGATCATCTGGAACACGCCGCCGGCGACACCCTGGATGGTGCCGGCGAAAATGCCCATGGTGACGAAGCCCATATGCGCCACGGAGGAATAGGCGATCAGCTTCTTCATGTCCTCCTGCATCAAGGCCACAAGCGAGGTGTAGATGATGGCAATGACCGACAGCGTAAAGATCAGCGGCGCGAAGTCATGCGAAGCCAGCGGGAACATCGGCAGCGAGAAGCGCAGGAAGCCGTAGCCGCCCATCTTCAAGAGGATCGCCGCCAGGATCACCGAGCCCGCGGTCGGCGCCTCGACGTGCGCGTCGGGCAGCCAGGTGTGCACCGGCCACATCGGCATCTTCACCGCGAAAGAGGCGAAGAAGGCAAGCCACGCCCAGGTCTGCAACGACCGCGGCACGGCGGTGTGCATCAGGGTCGGGATGTCGGTCGTGTTGCCGTTCCAGTACAGCGCCATGATGGCGAGCAGCATCAGCACTGAACCGAGGAACGTGTAGAGGAAGAACTTGAACGACGCGTAGACCCGGCGCGGACCGCCCCAGACGCCGATGATCAGGAACATCGGGATCAGGCCGCCCTCGAAGAACAGATAGAACAGCACGAGATCGAGCGCCGAGAAGGTGCCGATCATCAGCGTTTCCAGGATCAGGAACGCCATCATGTATTCGCGCACGCGGTTCTGGATCGCCTTCCAGCTCGCGATGATGCAGAACGGCATCAAGGCGGTGGTCAGGATCACGAACGGCAGCGAGATGCCGTCGACACCCATGTGATAGGTGATGCCGGCCGCGAGCCAATTGGCCTTCTCGACGAACTGGAAGTCGGCGACCGAGGGATCGAACCGCCAGACCAGGATCAGGGACACCGCGAAGGTGATGAGCGTCGTCCAGAGCGCGATCCAGCGTGAGTTGCGTTTTGCCGCTTCATCCTCGCCACGGACGAGATAGACGAGCAGCGCACCGACCAGCGGCAGGAAGACGGTGACGGAAAGGATGGGCCAGGTTGTCATTTACTGGCCTCCAAAGCCGAACATGAACCAGGTGATCAGGCCGGCGACGCCGATCAGCATGGCGAATGCATAATGATAGAGATAGCCGGTCTGGATCTTCACGACGTTGCGGGTGACATCCAGCACGCGCGCCGAGACGCCGTCCGGACCGAAGCCGTCGATGATGGCGCCGTCGCCCTTCTTCCAGAGCTGGTAGCCGATCCACTTCGCCGGACGGACGAAGATGATGTCGTAGAGCTCGTCGAAGTACCACTTGTTGAGCAGGAACTGGTACAGCATCGGCTGGGTGTTCGCGAGCTCGACAGGCAGATAAGGTTTGCGGATGTAGAAGGTGTACGAGATCACGAAGCCCAGCACCATCATGATGAAGGGTAGCCATCCCAGCGCCGCAGGCATGTGCTCCATGTCTTCGAGGATGTGCGGGTTCATCTTCACGGACTCGCGGAAGAACTCTTCCACGCCGTGAGGTCCGGTGAAGATCTCCTTGAAGGGGAAGCCGGCGAGGATCGAGCCGATCGCAAGGACGCCGATCGGCACCAGCATCCACATCGGGCTCTCATGCGCCGCCTCATAGTGCCTCTGGTCGTGCGGCTCGCCAAAGAAGGTCTTGAACACCAGGCGCCAGGAGTAGAACGAGGTCAGGCCGGCGGCTGCGATCGTCAGCAGGTAAGCGTACGTCGAGAACGGATTATGCGAGGCATAGGCGGACTCGATGATCGCATCCTTCGAGAAGTAGCCCGCAAACAGCGGGAAGCCGGTCAGCGCCAGCGTGCCGACGGTCATCACCGCGAACGTATACGGGATCTTCCGCCACAGGCCGCCCATGTTGCGGATGTCCTGCTCGTGGTGCATCGCGTAGATCACCGAGCCGGAGCCCAAGAACAACAATGCCTTGAAGAAGGCGTGCGTAAACAGGTGGAACATGCCGACCGAATAGGCCCCCGCCCCCATCGCCACGAACATGTAGCCGAGCTGCGAACAGGTCGAGTAGGCAACGATGCGCTTGATGTCGTTCTGAACGAGGCCGATGGTTGCGGCGAAGAACGCCGTGGTTGCGCCGAAGAACATCACGACGGCCTGCGCGTTCGGCGCGAGCTCGAACAACGGCGACAGCCGCGCCACCATGAAGACGCCGGCGGTCACCATGGTCGCGGCGTGGATCAGCGCCGAGACTGGCGTCGGGCCCTCCATCGCGTCCGGCAACCAGGTATGCAGCAGGAACTGCGCCGACTTGCCCATCGCGCCCATGAACAGCAGGCAGCAGGTCAGCGTCAGCGCGTCCACCTGCCAGCCCAGGAAGTTGATGGTCTTGCCGGTCAGGCCGGGCGCGGCATGGAAGATGGTCTCCAAATCGGTCGAGCCGACCAGCGCAAAGATCGCGAAGATGCCGAGCGCGAAGCCGAAATCGCCAACGCGATTGACGACGAAGGCCTTGATCGCGGCCGCGTTCGCCGACGGTTTCTGGTACCAGAAGCCGATCAGCAGATAGCTCGCCAGACCCACGCCTTCCCAGCCGAAGAACAACTGCACGAGGTTGTCCGCCGTCACCAGCATCAGCATCGCGAAGGTGAACAGCGAGAGATAGCCGAAGAAGCGGGGCCGGTACGGATCCTCGTCCATGTAGCCGATGGAATAGAGGTGCACGAGCGAGGACACGGTGTTCACCACCACCAGCATGACGGCGGTGAGCGTGTCCACCCGCAGCGCCCAGTAGACCTGGAGGTCGCCGGAGAGGATCCACGGCATGATCGGAATCCGCGCGTCGTGGTGCATGAAGCCGACATCCACCAGCGCGAACCAGGACAGGGCCGCCGAGACGAACAGCAGTCCGGTCGTGATCAGTTCGGCTGCGCGCGACCCCTGAGCCGGCGGTTCGGAGACGTGGTGGTCATCGTGGCCGTGATCGTCGTGGGCGGCCGCGGCATGGGCGTCGCCATGACCGTGATCATCGCCGTGATGCTCGACCGTATCGCCGCTGGGGTTGCGGGCATGCGCGCCGAAAATGGCGATCAGGCCGGCGAGAATGGCGCCCAGCAGAGGCAGAAAGACAATTGCCTGGTACATCGGCGCGTTAACCCTTCATCAGATTGACGTCCTCAACCGCGATCGAGCCGCGGTTGCGGAAATAGACCACCAGGATGGCGAGACCGATCGCGGCTTCCGCAGCCGCGACCGTCAGCACCAGCAGCGCGAAGACCTGGCCGACGATGTCGCCGAGGAAGGTCGAGAACGCCACCAGGTTGATGTTGACCGAGAGCAGGATCAGCTCGATCGACATCAGGATGACGATGATGTTCTTGCGGTTCAGGAAGATGCCGAGGATGCCGAGCGTGAACAGGATCGCGCCGACGGCAAGATAGTGTCCGAGCCCGATCGTCATTTCACCCACTCCGCCGCATCGGTATCGGACAGCCCCTGCCCCGACGCCACCTTGCGCAGCGCCATCGCCATGTCGGGCGTGCGCGCGTTCTGAACGTTGATGTCCTGTCGCTTGACGCTGGCCTTGTGGCGCAGCGTCAGCACGATGGCACCGATCATCGCAACCAGCAGCACCATGCCGGCGAGCTGGAAGTAATGGATGTACTTCGTATAGAGCACGAGCCCGAGCGCCTCGGTGTTGGAGACGTTGGCCGGGATCGCCGCCGTGATCGTCTTGGACACGGTCGGGTTGATCACCCAGGCGCCAACGACCAGCAACAGCTCGAACATGAAGATGCCGCCGATCACGAGGCCAACCGGCAGGTACTCGATGAAGCCCTCGCGCAGCTCGAGGAAGTCGACGTCGAGCATCATGATCACGAACAGGAACAGCACCGCGACGGCGCCGACATAGACGACGATCAGGATCATCGCCAGGAACTCGGCGCCCATCAGCACGAACAGGCCGGAGGCGTTGACGAAGGCCAGGATCAGAAACAGCACGGAGTGCACGGGATTGCGCGAGACAATCACCATCACCGCCGAGGCCACGCAGATGCCGGCAAACAGATAGAAGAACAGCGCGGGAAGGATCATGCCCTCACCTCACCGGTACGGCGCGTCGAGCTCGATCGCTTTCGCGATCTCGCGTTCCCAGCGATCGCCATTGGCGAGCAGCTTGGCCTTGTCATAGAACAGTTCCTCGCGGGTCTCGGTCGCGAACTCGAAGTTCGGGCCTTCGACGATGGCGTCGACCGGGCAGGCCTCCTGGCAGAGGCCGCAATAGATGCACTTCACCATGTCGATGTCGTAGCGCACGGTGCGGCGGGTGCCGTCGTTGCGGCGCGGGCCGGCCTCGATAGTGATGGCCTGCGCCGGGCAGACCGCCTCGCACAGCTTGCAGGCGATGCAGCGTTCTTCGCCGTTGGGATAGCGGCGCAGCGCATGCTCGCCGCGGAAGCGCGGCGAGATCGGACCCTTCTCGAAGGGATAGTTCAGCGTCGGCTTCGGCTGGAAGAAGTAGCGCATGGCGAGAAAGAAGGCCGATACGAATTCCGACAGCAGCAGCGAGCGCGCAGTGGCGTTGATGTTGATACCCATGGCGGACCTCACTTCGGCGCGATGCCGGCGAAATGCAGCACGCCGGCCACCACGATCACCATCGCCAGCGACAGCGGCAGGAATACCTTCCAGCCGAGACGCATCAGTTGATCGTAGCGGTAGCGCGGCACGATCGCCTTCGCCATCGCGAACAGGAAGAACATGAAGAACAGTTTGAGCGAGAACCAGATGATCCCCGGCACCCAGTTGAACGGCGGCAGATCGACCGGCGGCAGCCAGCCCCCCAGGAACATGATCGTCGCCAACGCGCACATGGTGACGATCGCGACATACTCGCCGAGCATGAACAGCAGATACGGCGTCGAGCCGTACTCGACCATGAAGCCGGCGACGAGCTCGGACTCGGCTTCGACGAGGTCGAACGGCGGACGGTTGGTTTCCGCCAGGGCCGAGACGTAGAATACGACGAACATCGGGAACAGCGGCCACACATACCAGTTCAGGATGGTGAGCTGCGGCAGACCGATCAGGCTGGCAAGGCCACGCGCATGCTGCGCCTCGACGACTGCCGAGAGGTTCAGCGTCCCGGCGCAGAGCAGCACGGTGATGATGACGAAGCCGATCGAGACCTCATAGGACACCATCTGCGCCGCCGAGCGCAGCGCCGCCAGGAATGGATATTTCGAGTTCGACGACCAGCCGGCCATGATGATGCCGTAGATCGACAACGACGAGATCGCGAAGATGAAGAGGACGCCGACATTGATGTCGGAGATCACCCAGCCGAGATTGGTCGGGATCACCGCCCAGGCGGCAAGCGCGAGCACGCAGGAGACCAAGGGAGCCAGCAGGAAGACGCCCTTGTTGGCGCCGGAGGGAATGATCGGCTCCTTCAGCACGAACTTCAGGAGGTCGGCAAAGGACTGGAACAGGCCCCAGGGACCGACGACGTTCGGGCCGCGCCGGATCTGTACCGCCGCCCAGATCTTGCGGTCGGCCAGCAGGATGTAGGCGATCGCGACCAGCAGCACGACGAGCAGCAGGACGCTCTCCGCGACCATGATGATCAGCGGCCAGAGGAAGCCGGTCCAGAATGCGCTTTCGAAGAATTCCATCAGATCACGCTCACTCCGCTGCGGTCAGCATCTGCCCGGAGGCAAGCCGCGAGCATTCCGCCATCACGGCGGACGCACGCGCGATTGGGTTGGTCAGGTAAAAGTCCTCGATCTGAGCCTTGAACGGCGCCTTCTCAGGCGCGCCGCCCTTGCCTGCGAGCGCCTTGACCTGCTCGGCCGTGCCCGCCTCGATCTGATCCAGACGGATCAGACGCGGCACTGCCTTGAAGATCGCCTGGCGCAGGGCCGCGAGCGAGTCATACCCGAGCTTCTTGCCGAGCGCTTCCGACAGCGCGCGGACGATCGCCCAGTCCTCGCGGGCCTCGCCCGGCGGGAACGCGGCGCGTCCCGTCATCTGGGCGCGGCCCTCGGTGTTGACGTAGATCGCCGATTTCTCGGTGTAGGCCGCCGCGGGCAGGATCACGTCGGCGCGGTGCGCGCCGCGGTCGCCATGGGTGCCGATATAGGCCACGAAGGTGCCGTCTGGCGCCTTGATCTCGTCGGCCCCGAGCAGGAACAACACATCCAGCGTACCGAACGTCGCCATCTGCGCGGCGTTCAGGCCGCCAGCGCCCGCCGAGAAACCGATATCAAGCGCGCCGACGCGCGAGGCCGTCTCGTGCAGCACGCCAAAACCGTTCCAGCCGTCCTTCACCGCGCCGACATCGAGCGCGAGCTTGGCGGCCTGCGCGAGAATCGCCGCGCCGTCATGACGCGAGGTCGCGCCGGCACCGACGAGGATAACCGGATGCTTGGCATTCTTCAGCACATCGGCGAAGGAGTGCTTGCCGGCGGCGAGGTCGGCGAGCGTCTCCGTGCCCGCGCCGAGATGATCATAGTCGTAGGTGAGATCGGCCTTGGCGCCGATCACGCCGACCTTGAAGCCGCCTGCGCGCCAGCGCTTGCGGATGCGGGCGTTGAACACGGCCGCTTCCTTGCGCGGATTGGCACCGATGATCAGCAGCGCATCGGCCTGCTCGATGC
Source organism: Bradyrhizobium sp. UFLA05-109 (assembly GCF_054185165.1). Classification (NCBI taxonomy): domain Bacteria; kingdom Pseudomonadati; phylum Pseudomonadota; class Alphaproteobacteria; order Hyphomicrobiales; family Nitrobacteraceae; genus Bradyrhizobium; species Bradyrhizobium sp. UFLA05-109. Next base: position 85,370 of record NZ_JBBIAR010000028.1, read on the forward strand.
CGACCAGCGTCGGATTGAAGATGTACGAGCCGCGGCCGAGCGCCGGATCGAAGGCGTCACCACCCTGCACCGCCAGATTGGCCGAGCCGAACTTGGCGAGCAGGTCCTTCAGCGCGAACATCTCTTCGACACCGGCGAGATCGCCTGCGATCGCACCGATGCGCTTGCCGTCGGTGCGACCTGCCTTGGCGGCGATCGCGGCGAAGGCTTCGGTCCAGGAAGCTGCACGCAGCTTGCCGGCCTCGCGGATATAGGGCCGGTCGAGCCGCTGGGTCCGCAGGCCATCGACGACGTGACGGGTCTTGTCGGAAATCCACTCCTCGTTCACGGCCTCGTTGACGCGCGGCAGGATGCGCATCACCTCGCGGCCACGGGTGTCGACGCGGATCGCCGAGCCGATGCCGTCCATGATGTCGACCGACTGGGTCTTGCCGAGCTCCCAAGGGCGCGCCGCGAAGGCATACGGCTTCGAGGTCAGCGCGCCGACCGGGCAGATGTCGACGAGATTGCCCTGAAGCTCTGACGTCAGCGCGTGCTCCAGATAGGTCGTGATCTCCATGTCCTCGCCACGACCCGTCGCGCCCATCTCGGGAGCGCCGGCGACTTCCGCCGAGAAGCGGACGCAGCGCGTGCACTGGATGCAGCGGTTCATCGAGGTCTTGACCAGCGCGCCGAGATATTTGTCCTCGACGGCGCGCTTGTTCTCGGCGAAGCGGCTGGTGTCGACACCGTAGCCCATCGCCTGGTCCTGGAGGTCGCATTCGCCGCCCTGGTCGCAGATCGGGCAGTCCAGCGGATGGTTGATGAGAAGGAACTCCATCACGCCTTCGCGCGCCTTCTTCACCATCGGCGACCGCGTCGAGATTTCCGGCGGCTCGCCCTTGGGACCAGGACGGCAATCGCGCACGCCCCAGGCGCAGCTCGCGACCGGCTTCGGACCACCCTTCACCTCGACGAGGCACATCCGGCAATTGCCGGCGATCGACAGCCGCTCGTGATAGCAGAAGCGCGGAATCTCGGCGCCGGCGGCCTCGCACGCCTGGAGCAGCGTGTACTCCGGCGGGACATCGATCTCTTTGCCGTCGATGATGAGCTTTGTCATTCTTCCTACTCCGCCGCGACCATGTTCACGGGATCGCGGACGCCGGCATCGTCAATGTCGGCCTTGTGCGAATACTGGTCGATGCGCGCTTCGATCTCATGACGGAAATGCGCGATCAGGCCCTGGATCGGCCAGGCGGCTGCGTCGCCAAGCGCGCAGATGGTGTGGCCTTCGACCTGCTTGGTGACCTCCAGCAGCATGTCGATCTCGCGCTTGTGGGCGCGGCCCTCGGCCATGCGGGTCAAGACGCGCCACATCCAGCCGGTGCCCTCGCGGCACGGCGTGCACTGGCCGCAGCTCTCATGCTTGTAGAAATAGGAGATGCGGGCGATCGCGCGGATCAGGTCGGTCGACTTGTCCATCACGATCACCGCCGCGGTGCCGAGGCCCGAGCGCAGCTTGCTCAAGGAGTCGAAATCCATCGGCGTGTCGATGATCTGCTCAGCCGGCACCATGCGCACCGAGGAGCCGCCGGGGATCACGGCCTTCAGATTGTCCCAGCCGCCGCGGATGCCACCGCAATGCTTCTCGATCAGCTCACGGAACGGAATGCCCATGGCCTCTTCGACGTTGCAGGGACGCTCGACATGGCCGGAGATGCAGAAAAGCTTCGTGCCGACATTATTGGGACGGCCGATGCCGGCGAACCAGGCCGCGCCGCGCCGCAGGATATCAGGCGCAACCGCGATTGACTCGACATTGTTGACGGTGGTCGGGCAGCCGAACAAGCCGACATTGGCCGGGAACGGCGGCTTCAGGCGCGGCTGGCCCTTCTTGCCTTCGAGGCTCTCGAGCAGCGCGGTCTCTTCGCCGCAGATATAGGCACCGGCGCCGTGGGCGACGTAGAGGTCGAACGGCCAGCCGTTGACGTTGTCCTTGCCGATCAACTTGGCCTCGTAGGCCTGGTCGATCGCGGCTTGCAGGTGCTCGCGCTCGCGGATGAACTCACCGCGGACATAGATGTAGCAGGCGTGCGCATTCATCGCGCAGCTCGCGATCAGGCAGCCCTCGATCAGGAGATGCGGATCATGACGCATGATCTCGCGGTCCTTGCAGGTGCCGGGCTCGGACTCGTCGGCGTTGACGACGAGGTAGCTCGGCCGGCCGTCGGTCGATTCCTTCGGCATGAACGACCATTTCAGGCCGGTTGGGAAGCCGGCGCCGCCACGGCCGCGCAGGCCCGAGGCCTTCATCTCGTTGATGATCCAGTCGCGGCCCTTGTCGATGATGGCCTTGGTGCCATCCCAGGCGCCGCGGCGCCGCGCGCCCTCGAGCCCCCAATCATGGAGGCCGTAGAGGTTCTTGAAGATACGGTCCTTGTCCTCGAGCATTTCAGTGCTTTCCGATCAACGGTTGGCTTGCTTGTAGGCAAGCCCGGCGGCGCAGACGGCAAAGGTCAACGCCCAGAGCAGACTGGATTCCAGCGACGCGTTCAGGGTGAAGCGCTGCAGCAGGAAGATGAAGGCGGCCGCGACGGCGGCATGCATGGCGACGAAGCCCCATTTCTTCACGGCGCCACCCCTTCCCGCTGCTGAGGTCGCGAGATCACGCATCAGGTGGTCTCCTTCAGCGTGGTCGGTCCGGTGATGGGAGCCGAGAACTGACGGCCATTCTGGGGGCCGGGCTTGGGCGGATTGCCGGAAGCAAAGCCGTCGAGCACCTTGCCGAAGCTCTCCTTGGTCAGGTCCTCATAGGTGTCCTTGCCGATCAGCACCATCGGCGCGTTCACGCAGGCACCCAGGCACTCGACCTCTTCCCAGCTGAAATTGCCGTCCTTGGAGAGGTGGAAGGGCTCGTGATGGATGCGGCTCTCGCAAACGTGGATCAGGTCTTCGGCACCGCGCAGCCGGCACGGCGTGGTGCCGCAGACCTGGACGTGGGCCTTCTTGCCGACGGGCGCGAGCTGGAACATCGTGTAGAAGGTCGCGACTTCGAGCACGCGGATGTAGGCCATGTCGAGCATGTCGGCGATCACGCGGATCGCGGCTTCCGACACCCAGCCGTCGTTCTGCTCCTGCGCGCGCCACATGATCGCGATCACGGCCGAGGCCTGACGGCCGGCCGGATATTTCGCGATCTGCTGCTTCGCAAACGCGAGGTTCTCCTCCGTGAACGCAAAGCTCGCGGGCTGGACTTCCTTGGGCGCTAGGCGGCGAACGGACATCTCTTCAATCTCTCACTGGATACGGCGCGCAGCCTTCGCATTCAGGGCATCGATCCTGTCCTGCCAGAATGCGCTTGCGGTGCCGAATACGTTGTAGCCGACGTGGGTGGAGACCTTGATGCGATCGAGGATCGAGAGCTCGGTCACCGTCTCCAGGCGATTGGTGCTGGGATCGTAGACGATCAGCTTCAGCGGGGTTTGTTCGAGGATGTAGCGCGACACCGCGTGCGAACGATCGCTTCCGTGCTCCTCGCACATGATCACGCTGTCGCCTTCAAGAAGCCGCGTGCCACCCTTGATGGCCTCGATCTCGACGCCTTCGACGTCGAGCTTGATCAGATATCTGCCGTTCGCCTCGACCTTGCCGTCATCGAGCAGATTGTCGAGTGCAAGCACCGGCACTTCCTCACCACCCGCCGAGGGGGCGCCCGCGATGCTGAAAGCCTCGTGCTTGGTGCCGGAGAGGCGTGCGGTACCGCGCTCGGCACCGATCGCACATTTCATGATCTCGAAACGGTTGCCATTGACGTGCGCATTGTTCGCAAGCTTCGGGTAGTTCTGCCCCGACGGCTCGATCGCGATTGCCCGGTGCGCGCCGAACGGCCCGCTCGACACCAGCACCGACCAGTAGCCGTAATTCGCGCCGCAATCGAGCAGCGTGTAATCGACGTCGACGGAGTCGGCGAACAACAGCTCCAGTTCGTCCTCGTAATTGTAGGAGCGGTTGAGCAGCTTGCTCCAGTAGCCGTCGCCGTAAGGAAACTCGAACACGGCGTCCGGGTTGAGCTTGATCGCGATGTTGCGCTCGGGCAGCGTTTTGCGCAGCAGATTGGCGCACGCGATGTAGCCCATATGAGAGAAGTGCGAGGAGATCTTCGATCCCGTCACCAGCGCCAAGGCAGCCGTCCGCTCCCACAGGTTGGCCCCCTCAAGGGCCCCCGAGGCGCGGTCAAACTGGATTGGCGCCGGCGCCATCACCGATCGACCTCTCCGAACACGATGTCGAGCGAGCCGAGGATTGCCGAGACGTCGGCGAGCAGATGGCCCCTGCAGATGTGGTCCATGGCCTGCAGATGGGCGAAGCCCGGCGCGCGGATCTTGCACTTGTAGGGCTTGTTGGTGCCGTCGGAGACGAGATAGACGCCGAACTCGCCCTTCGGCGCCTCGACCGCGGCATAGATCTCGCCGGCCGGCACGTGGACGCCTTCGGTGTAGAGCTTGAAGTGATGGATGAGCGCTTCCATCGAGCGCTTCATCTCGCCGCGGCGCGGCGGGAAGACCTTGTTGTCCTCGACCGCGACCGGCCCCTGCCCGTCCGGCGCCTTCAGCTTCTCGATGCACTGCCTCATGATGCGCACCGACTGGCGCATCTCTTCCATCCGGATCAGGTAGCGGTCGTAGCAGTCGCCGTTCTTGCCGATCGGAATGTCGAATTCCATCTCGGCGTAGCATTCATAGGGCTGCGCCTTGCGCAGGTCCCAGGCCGCGCCGGAGCCGCGCACCATTACGCCCGAGAAACCCCATTCCCAGGCCTCCTTCAGCGGCACCACGCCGATATCGACGTTGCGCTGCTTGAAGATGCGGTTGGCGGTGAGCAGGCGGTCGAGATCTTCGACCACTTTCAGGAACGGATCGCACCAGGCCTCGATGTCGTTGATCAGCTTGGGCGGCAGATCCTGGTGCACGCCGCCGACGCGGAAGAAGGCCGCGTGCATGCGGCTGCCCGAGGCGCGCTCGTAGAACACCATCAGCTTCTCGCGCTCTTCGAAGCCCCACAGCGGCGGGGTCAGCGCGCCGACGTCCATCGCCTGCGTGGTGACGTTGAGGAGATGCGAGAGGATGCGGCCGATCTCGCAATAGAGCACGCGGATCAGCTGGCCCCGGCGCGGCACCTCGATGCCGAGCAGCCTTTCGGCGGCGAGACAGAAGGCATGCTCCTGGTTCATCGGCGCGACGTAGTCGAGCCGGTCGAAATATGGGATCGCCTGCAAGTACGTCTTCTGCTCGATCAGTTTCTCGGTGCCGCGGTGAAGCAGGCCGATATGCGGGTCGACGCGGGCGACGACTTCGCCGTCAAGCTCAAGCACGAGGCGCAGCACGCCGTGGGCGGCCGGATGCTGCGGCCCGAAGTTGATGGTGAAATTGCGAAGGTTTTCGGGTTGCTCGTTCATGATCAGGCCTTCGGTCCTGCTTTCTCATCTCCCGGGAGGGGGTAATCCGCCCCTTCCCACGGCGACAGGAAATCAAACTTGCGGAATTCCTGGTTGAGCCGGACAGGCTCGTACACCACCCGCTTCTCCTGGTCGTCGTAGCGGACCTCGACGAAGCCGGTGAGCGGGAAGTCCTTGCGCAGCGGATGCCCCTCGAAACCGTAATCGGTGAGGATACGACGCATGTCGGGATGGCCGACGAAGATCACGCCATAAAGGTCGTAGGTCTCGCGCTCGAACCAGTCGGTGCCGGGAAACACCTCGATCAGCGATGGCACCTGGGTGGTCTCGTCGGCCTGAGCCTTGAGCCGGATCCGGGTGTTCAGCGTCGGCGACATCAGATGATAGACGACGTCGAAACGCTTCTCGCGCGACGGATGATCCACCGCGGTCACGTCGGTAAAGTTGACGAAGCGGCAGCTCGGATCGTCGCGGAGGTACTTGACCACCTCGACGATCTTGGCGGCCTCGACGTCCACCGTGAGCTGGTTGAAGGCCACCGTGTGACCGGTGGCAGCGCCCGGAAGCGCGCTAACGATCGTTTGCCCAAGGGCGTCGAGCTTGCCGTCGTCCATGACGTAAAACCTTAGCGTTCGATGGTGCCGGTGCGCCGGATCTTCTTCTGCAACAGCAGCACGCCGTAGAGCAGCGCTTCCGCCGTGGGCGGGCAGCCCGGCACGTAGATGTCGATCGGCACGATGCGGTCGCAACCGCGCACGACCGAGTAGGAATAGTGGTAGTAGCCGCCGCCATTGGCGCAGGAGCCCATCGAGATGACGTAGCGCGGCTCAGGCATCTGGTCGTAGACCTTGCGCAGCGCCGGGGCCATCTTGTTGGTCAAGGTGCCCGCGACGATCATCACGTCGGACTGGCGCGGCGAGGCACGCGGCGCAAAGCCGAAGCGCTCGACGTCGTAGCGCGGCATCGAGACCTGCATCATCTCGACCGCACAGCAGGCGAGACCGAAGGTCATCCACATCAGCGAACCGGTGCGCGCCCAGGTGATGAGGTCATCGGTCGCAGCAACGAAGAAGCCCTTGTCGGACAGCTCGTGATTGACCTCGAGAAAGAACGGATCGTTGGCCCCGACCGGCTTGCCGGTCGACGGATCCAGAATGCCCTTCGGAGCCGGCGCGAGAACCGGACCGGCGGACGGTGTGGCAGGGTTCAATCCCATTCGAGTGCCCCTTTCTTCCATTCATAGGCAAACCCCACCGTCAGCACGGCGAGGAACACCACCATGGACCAGAAGCCGGTCGCACCAAGCTTTCCGAACGCTACCGCCCAGGGGAACAAGAACGCCACCTCGAGGTCGAAGATGATGAAGAGGATGGCGACCAGGTAGAAGCGGACGTCGAACTTCATCCGGGCGTCGTCGAAGGCGTTGAAACCGCACTCATACGCCGACAGCTTTTCCGGATCCGGCTGCTGGAAGGCCACGATGAAGGGGGCGATCAGCAGCACGAGGCCAATCAGGCCCGCTACCCCTATAAAGACCACAAGTGGAAGATAGTTCTGCAGAATGCCGCTCATTGGCGAGCCCTTTTTCCCGCAAGCCTCGGGTGGCCCGCGGATTCGTTCCGGTTTGGAATTATTCTGAGCCTTAGCGCAGTGCACCAAAGGGTGCAAGACACGCTGTTTTTAGGCCCTTTGCCGCCCCCAGAACAGTGGAAATCCCGGAATCGCCCCGCGGTTGGTATGGAGCAGAATGGCCGCCCCAGCAAGGGCATCCCTGTCGGTCTCCCCGCCATCGGCAAACGCTCCCGCGCGGAGCATGTCAAACTGCGTCTCGAGGTGTCTAGGACGGCTTTGCCGTCCTGCTGCGACGCTGCCAGGCCCAGAAAATGACGAGCACGGGAAAGCCGACTGTCACCCAGGCGACATATTTGCCGATCTCGCCCCAGAGCAGCGCTGCGAGCAGGCCGATCGACGTCGCCACCGCAATCAGAACTGGCGCGCCGAAAACCCGTATCCATGGGCGCGAGCGGCCGGGCGAGCCATGCATCATGACGGGACCGCGGCCCGTTTGGCGAATGCGTCGGCGCGGGCGGGCCGCCGCTTCCGCCGCCGCGCCAGCCAGAGATAGAGACCGCTGCCGATCACGATCATCGTGAGCACGTCGAGCGCAGCCCAGATCACCTTCAGCGGCATACCGCCATAGTCGCCGAAATGCAGCGGTTGCGAAATCAAGAGCGCCTGGAGGTAGACGGGCAGCGCCCGGCTGTCGGCGACCTCCCCGGTCTCTCCGTCCAGCAGGACAGGCTTCAGCAGGCGCGCCGTGAGGGCGGTATCGCCACGCATGAACGCCGCAAAATGGTGCGATGACGTGAACGGGGTGCCCGGAAAGGCGATGAACGCGATGTCCATGCCCGGCGCGACCGCCTTGGCGCGAGCGACGACGCCGTCGAGCGAGGCCAGATGCACCGGCGGCGGCTTGCCGGCATAGGGGGCGACCATGCTGGCGAGCTCGGTCGCCTTCCATTGATCGAGCATCAGCTCGGCCCAGGTGTTGATCACGCCGGTCAATCCCACCACCAGCGCCCAGACCACCGTAACCACGCCGATCAGATTGTGCCAGTCGAGCCAGACCACACGGCGCGCGGCGCGGTAGCGGATGGTCGCAAAGCGCAGGCGGCGGGTGAACGGCCAATAGAGCACCACGCCGGAGATGATAGCGACCGCGAACAGCAGCCCCATCCCACCGAGGAACAGCTTTCCGGCCTGGCCGGCGAACATGTCCGTGTGCAGCTTGAGCACGATCAGCATCGGCCCGACGCCGGCGGGTCCGAGCAGCCTGGCCGAGACCGCATCGAAGGCCCGCACGGAGGCATTGTCCGGCCGCCCGTCCGGCGCGCTGTTGGTGAATGCGAGCACGATCCCCGGCTCGTCCTTGTCCCAGGAGATATATTGCAGCACCCGCCCCGGATCGGCCGCGAGCGCGGCGTCGGCGACCTCCCGGGTCGTCGCACGAGCCGCGCCCGCGTGAGCTTCGGGCTGGGGGGCATAGCCCAGAAGCTCGTCGATCTCGTGATGAAAGATCAGCGGCAGACCGGTCAGGCAGAGCAGGAGCAGGAAGATCGTCGAGATCAGGCTGGTCCAGGTGTGGACCACGGACCAGAGCCTGACGGTACGCGCCTTCACGACACGATCCCCTCGCCCGCCCTCACCACTTGTACGACACGCTGGCGGTGACGCGCCGGCGATCGCCGTAGAAGCAGGACGTCACCGAGGCGCAGCTCGCGACGTAGATCTTATCGGTCACGTTGATCACGTTCAGTGCTGTGCGCCAGTTCTGCCATTCATAGTGGAGCGCGAGATCACCCAGCACGACGGCCGGAACCTCGAGCGTGTTGGCGGTGTCGGCCCAGGACGAGCCGACGTAGCGCACGCCCCCGCCGAAGCCGAAGCCCGCGAGCGGTCCCTCTTTGAAAGTGTAGTCGGCCCAGCCCGAGGCCAGGAGCTCAGGCGTGTTGGTCGGCGTCTTGCCAATCAGCGATGAATCCAGGTCCTTGCTGGTAAAGAGATGATAGCTGGTGAAGGCGCCGATCAGCTTCAGCTCCTTCGTGACATTGGCCACCGCCTCGAGCTCGATGCCGCGCGAGGTGACCTCGCCGGTCTGGTTCTGCAACAACACGTTCGACGGATCGGTGGTCAGCGCGTTCTGACGCTTCAGGTCGAAGGCCGAGACCGTGAAGTAGCCATCGAACCATTTCGGCTGCACCTTCAGGCCGACCTCGACCTGCTTGCCGGTCTCCGGCAGGAGCAACTGGTTGTTGGCATTGAGGCCAATGACCGGATTGTAGCTCGTCGCATAGGAGACATAGGGCGCGAGACCGCTGTCGAAATTGTAGATCAGCCCCGCGCGCCCGCTGAACCTGCTGTCGTCCCGGCTGGCGACCGTGGCACCGGTGTCGCGCGCGGCCTGGGTGGTCTCGACCCAATCGTTGCGGCCGCTCACCACCAGCGTGAAATTGCCGAGCTTGACCTGGTCCTGAAGATAGGTGCCGGCCTGCTTCTGGGTGATCAGGTAGTTGCGGAACGGCCCGGTCGTGAATGGCACATTGAGACCGTAGACCGGATTGAAGATGTTGATCGAAGGCGTCGTGCCGAACTGAAATTGCTGATAGTCGTCGATCTGGTAGCCCCGCAGATCGACGCCGAACAGCATCGTGTGCTTCAGCAGGCCCGTGTCGAAACGATACTCCAGCTGGTTGTCGAGATTGGCCTGGTTGGCCGTGTCCTTCGCATACCAATTGTAGCGCGCGATGTCGCCCGTCGTGGCGTTGGAGTAGCCGTTGGCGACGAGGCCGCGATACGTCACGTCGACATGCGCAAAACGCGCATTCTGCCGGAACGTCAGGCTGTCGTTGAGATTGCGCTCGAACTGGTAGCCGAGCATCTCCTGCTCGCGCGTGAACTTGTCGATGCTGGGATCGCCGAGGAACGTGCTCGTCGGGATGCGGCCGAACGGTGCGTTGGTCACCGTGCCCTGATAGGGCAGGAAGTTGATGCCGCGGGTATCCTGCTTCGACGCCGACGCCAGGACGGTGAACGTCGTGTCGGCATCAGGTTTCCAGGTCAGCGACGGCGCGATGAAGTAGTTGTTGTCAGGCGTGAAGTCGACCTGCGTGCCGCCGTTCTGGACCTGGCCGACGACGCGATAGAACAGCTTGCCGTTCTCGGGGCTCGTCGCGACGGGACCACCGACATCGAAGCCGACATAGGCATTGCCGAAATTGTTGACGCCGGTCTCGATGTAGAGGATCGGCTCGCTAGGCGGCATCTTGCTGATGACGTTGACGATGCCGCTCGGGCTCGAGCCGCCATAAAGCACCGCGGACGGGCCGCGCAGCACCTCGACGCGCTCCATGTTCGGCGTTTGCAGCTTCCAGCTTGCATAGGACGTGTAGAAGAGCTGCATGCCGTCGAGGAACAGACCGACGTCGTCGGATTTGAAGCCGCGGATCAGCCACCAGTCGTTGCGGGTGTCGGCGCCGAAGGTTCCGGCGCGCACGCCTGCCGAATAGCGCAGCACTTCGTCCAGCTTGTTCGGCTTCTGGTCGCGGATTTGCTCGGCGCCGATGACCGACACCGATTGCGGCGTCTCCATGATCGGCGTGTTGGTCTTGGTGCCGGACGAGCTGCGGCCAGCGACATAGCCGTGGACCGGGCCGCGCGGCGTCTCGACGAATCCGACATTGCGCTCAGGCTGCGGCTTTCTCTCGCTCGCGCTCTGTGCTGCCCGCGGCGTTCGACGCGGCGCCGCGGCCGCCGCGCGGCGGCGGGGCTCAGGCGAAGCCACGGTAACCGGCGGCAAGGTTTGCGCGCCGCTCTGCGACGCGGATCCCGAGGATTGAGCGACCGAAGCTTGCGGCAACAGCACCAAAGCGGACGCGGTCGCAAGCCCCGCCGACCGCAGCATTCCAAGATAGTTCAACGCACCACCCCAACTGCGACGTTTGTTGTTCCATGCCGTCAGTGCGAATGACGACATGCGTTGCAGCGACGCTTAAGCGAGCGGGTGCGGAAGGCCTAATTGAATGCCTCTTAGAAAACTTCTTAGAGAACTTCCAAGAACGCTTCCAACATGGGCCGTTCGAAATTCGGTGGGGACGATCAGTCCGGATCCTTTTCCGCCTCGAGCATCTGCTCAGCGGCCGCGGTCAGGCGATCGATCTGCGCCAGCAGCGTATTTAACTCGTCCTTGCTCAACTGCTCGAGCAGGCGCCGATTACGCTCCTGCGCGCTGGCAACGATCGCGTCATGAGCGGCGAGCCCCGCCTTGGACAGCGAGATCAGCACCTCGCGACTATCGTGCGGATTGGGCGTTTTCGCGATCAGCTTGCGGGACGACAGGCCCGCGAGCGCGCGGCTGATCTGTCCCTTGTCCTGACCGACGGCTTCGGCAAGCCGCGCCACGCTCATCGGCGGACGCCGGCCGAGCGAGGCGACGAGGCCGAACTCCACCGAGTTCAGTCCGACGACGCGTTTGTAGCGCAGGATGGCGCCGCGCTTGAGCAGATTGGCGAGCACCATCAGCCGCGACGACAGCATCACGGTGATCGGCGCCGGCGGCGCGTCGTCCTCAACGTCGGGCGACATCCGCCCGCCTCGGCTCGGCTTCAGGCTCATGCGTCACCTCTGCCAACAAACAAACGGCCTGCCAAGGGGCGCAAGGACGGGTGGTTAAAATGATTGTTAGAGGCATTCGCAATATCGTTGACATTGTCATCGATCTATTGTCGACTGCTTCAACGGGCAGAACACGACCGGCGGCTAACGAGCCGCAGGCGGGAGGAAACGGCATGACTATCACCCAGCGGGATCGCGATCTCGGCACGGCCTATGCGATGCGGGAGGCAAATACGCGCACCGAGCTGACCTCGGTCACTCGCGGTACACCCATGGGTGAACTGCTCCGGCGCTACTGGCACCCCGTCGGCCTCGTCTCCGACGCCACCGAAACCCCTAGGAAGGTCCGCGCGCTCGGCGAGGACCTCGTCCTGTTCCGCGACAAGCATGGCCGCGTCGGCCTGCTGCACGCGCGCTGCTGCCACCGCGGCACGACGCTGTACTACGGCAAGGTCGAGGAGGACGGCATCCGCTGCTGCTATCACGGCTGGAAGTTCGACACGCAGGGTCACTGCCTCGAGCAGCCCTGCGAGCCCGACAGCGGGCAGTTCAAGGACAAGGTGCGCCAGCCCTGGTACCCGGTCGAGGAACGCTACGGCCTGATCTTCGCCTATATGGGTCCGGCCGAGAAACGCCCGGTCCTGCCGGCTTACGAATGCCTGGAGACCATGGACGAGGGCGAACTCGTCGAGGCCGACGATTCATCGATCGGCGGCGGGGGACCTGCCGTCATCCCGTGCAACTGGCTGCAGCATTTCGAGAACGTGGTCGACCCCTACCACGTGCCGGTGCTGCACGGCTCGTTCTCGGGTCCGCAATTCACCAACATGATGGCCTCGATACCGGAGGTGAAGTTCGAGAAATCGCCGCGCGGGGTCCTCGTGCGCTCGGAACGCAAGCAGGACGACGGCAAGGTGTTCTACCGCGTCAGCGAGGCGGCGCTGCCCACCTTGCGCGTCGTGCCGAACCCGCGTGTGGCGCAATTCGCCCGCGTCGAGTCGATCGGCTGGGTGCTTCCGATCGACGACACCTCGTTCCGCATCTATGTTGCCGGACGTGTGAAGAATGCCGGCGACATCGGCCGCATGCGCTCGAAGTTCAACGGAAAGTTCTGGTGGGACATGAGTGAGGCCGAGCACCAGCAGTTTCCCGGCGACTACGAAGCCCAGGTCGGCCAGGGCCCGGTGACGATCCACTCCGAGGAGCATTTCGGCCAGAGCGACCGCGGCGTCCTGATGATCCGGCGCATGCTGACCGATCAACTCGAGGCGCTCGCCGCAGGCCGCGACCCGATCGGCGTCTCCTTCGATCCGAGCGCGCCGCCGGTCGCATTCGAAGCGGGGAATTACATCCGCGACGCCTAGACGAGCAGATCAACGAAAACAACAACGGCAAGTCAGGGGAAGCGATGGTCGATGTGACGTCAGACGTACCGGCGCAGACGGCCACAGCCGCAAAGCCGTCCGCGCGGCGCTACTACGTGCTCGGGCTGCTCACCATCATCTACGCGCTGAACTTTCTCGACCGCACCATCTTCAACGTCCTGATCGAGCCGATCAAGAAGGAGTTCCAGCTCAGCGATACCATGATGGGCCTTTTGGCCGGTTTTGGATTCGCGCTGTTCTATTCGCTGCTCGGGATTCCCATTGCACGCATGGCTGACCGGCTGAACCGGCGCAACATCGTCGCGCTCGCCTTCGCGTTCTGGAGTGCGATGACGGCGCTGTGCGGCATGGCCACGAGCGTGACCTCGCTGGCGCTTGCCAGGATCGGCGTCGGCATCGGCGAATCCGCCGGCTCGCCGGCTTCCCAATCGATCGTTGCCGATCTCTTTGCCAAGAACGAGCGGCCGCGCGCGCTCGGCATCTATGCCATCGGCACCTATCTCGGCGTGTTCCTCGGCTATTTCGTCGGCGGCTATGTCAACCAGCACCATGGCTGGCGGATGGCTTTTTACGTCGCGGGCCTTCCCGGCATCCTCCTTGCGGCCGTCCTGTGGCTGACGATCTCCGAGCCGAAACGCGGCGCCATGCAGGAGACATTCACGCCCGAGCCGCTCGGGCCGACGCTGCGCTTCCTCGCCTCCCAGCAGAGCTTCATCATCGTGCTGATCGGCTTCTGCCTCACGACCTATACGAACTATGCGACCGCGGCGTGGATCCCGCCCTTCCTGGCGCGTGTGCATCATTTGTCGAGTGCCGAGATCGGCACCTATGCAGGGACCTTCAAGGGGCTCGCCGGGATGGCAGGCACCCTGCTCGGCGGCTTCGTCGTGGCGCAAGTGAGCCGCCGCGACGATCGCTGGAAGCTCTGGGCACCCGCGGTCACCTCTGGGCTGGCCGGCCCCGTGTTCGCGCTGTGCATGCTGACGCAGGATTTCGCGACCATGGTCGCGATGCTGGCGCTGACCTCGTTCCTGGTCGGTTTCCATCTCGGACCGATCTTTGCGATCGCCCAGACGGTGGCAAAGCCCAGCATGCGTGCGCTGGCCTCCGCACTCATTGCCCTGACCGCGACCTGCTTCGGCCAGGGACTCGGCCCGCTCATCGTCGGCATGATCAACGACGCGCTGAAGGCCGGCTTTGGCGCGGAAGCCGTCCGCTACTCCCTGCTGTCGGCGGCGGTCACGACCACCGTGGGCGCCCTGCTCTTCGTCTGGGCCGCGCGGACGATCCGGACCGATATCGCCCGGGCGGCGGCCTGAAACGGCTCCTCAAGCCGCCCCGCAGATGAAACCATTTTGCCGAAGGCGCGAAACCATCCGGAAACAGATCGTCCTTAGAAGGTGAGCCAACAGACGGGCGGGAAAGCCCGTCGGGAGGCTCAGATGAACCACTCCATTCACTCTGCTGATCGTGCGACGCACCTGAAAATCGTGGTGGTGGCGCTGGTGGCCGGTATCGCAGTGGCAGCCTTCGGGATCGCGGCGCGGACCAGTGTCGATCTCAGCCAGACCGCCCAGACCAATCATGTCATGAAGGCCGGCAAGCCCGTGGTCGTGACCAGCTCGGGCACGTCGGAGATCCGCTAGGGCCGAAACGGACCATTTCGGACAGACACCAGGGCCGCCTCCGGGCGGCTTTTTACTTCTGGCAATTCTGGAAAAATCCGAGCTAAACCATTGATTCAATGGCGCGAGAGACGGGGCTCCAACCCGCGACCTCCGGTGTGACCGGCCGGTCTTTTCGGCAGGTACTAACGAGCGCCCAAATTGGCTGAAGTTGAAACTCGTAGTGTCCCAATATCCCCGCGTATAGCTATCGAAGCAGCGCGCTACATGGAACTGTGCGCTCTGTGAGAAGCGAAACCTTCTGGATCATCGTCCCCGCTATAGGCGTCGTCGTGCTGATGGTCGCAATAATATTACTAATTGGCCGGTGAGCCACCAAAGCGCCGTATCCCGTGTTAAGGTCGGGTGGTGGTACTTTTACGGGGGCTAGATGAAAAAGGGCGACGTGACCTGCCCTGATTGCTCAGCCGGTTATCGCCGGATCGAGCTAGAATTCCGCAAGGGTAAACCCGGGTACTACAAGTGCCTGGTCTGTGAACGCGTTCTGGAGGTCTTCGACGGCTCCAGCGAGGTTGCGTACCGGCTGACCGTGCAGCCATCGCGATTTTCACCGGAGAAGATGTAACGCCCGCCCCTCCCCCGCAGTTAAGTCCGATGCAGGAGAACCGCCAGCGGCGTCACGGTCGTTGCCTGCGAGCTTTAGCCAATCATCGGCTAGTGCAAGCCATGCTTTCTCGTCTGCAGGGTCGCGCGTGTTAACCGCGCGCTCCCGGCATTCCTCCGCGAATTTCAAGTATCTGGCCGTTCGGTCGGACATGACGCGGCAACGCAGCAGTGAGCAAACTGATGCTTCGCTTCTCAGTGTCTGGCAATGACCAGAAACACGCTAGTCGCGTCCACCTCTGGCGGACCAATCAACGCCCAAATGCATACAGCGATCAGAAGCGAGCCGCCAAGTGTCCATAGGGCCAATCGCATCAGGGCATCATCGCCATGACTGACAGGTCAGCATCAGTGAAGCTTGGGCCGCCAGAAGCGAAATAGATCGCGGCAAGCAAGATAACGGCGCATGCCGCGTAACCGAAAATGATCAAGCCGTCGTAGCTGCGAACAAGAGGCGGCATGGACGCCGAATGTTGTGCAATTTCCATGACCAAAAATCCTATTCAAATAGCCCTTCGTTGCGCGATAACTTTAGGATTGGTCCACAAAACCGCTGTGAAGCAGTTCACCACTGGCACTCACATTCTCGTCAAAAAAAGAAGCCGCCACGGTGAGCCGAGACGGCTGGATCATTTGCGCAAAAACCGCCGCTCAGAAGACATCAATAACAGCCCGTGTTGATTCTGTTCGCAATGCTGGCTGAGCCGATCTCAAATCGCGCCAAACAGTTTGGTTTTGACCCTTTCCGATGATGCGATCAGACCGATGAAGTGCGTCCCTACGTTCGCGATTTGCCCGTAAAGTTGCGCCAAGGTCGAAGTCTTGGTACAATTGAGGAGCGTAGCGGACGACTGAATCCAGGCAAGATTGAGAGCAACGACTCATCTCGCTGCTTTCTACAGTTACCTCGGCGGAAGATATAAACTCTCCGGTTAGCGAGGTGCATGATGACATCAATCTCGCAGACCGCAGTGCCAGCGGATGTTCAGGCACCGCCAAAAGCAAAAGCGCGTAGCGCCTCACTCGACCGCGCCCGTACCTTCCTCACGCTGGTGGTACTGCTCCATCACGCCGTCATTCCATACACTCATTTCGGTCATACCGATCCAAAGTCGTGGATCGGTTTTGACATGATCGTGCTCGCCACTGACAGCTTCTTCATGGCGATGTTTTTCTTTCTGTCGGGTCTGTTTGTCTGGCCGGGACTCGCGCGCAAGGGACCGCTGGACTATCTGCGCGATCGCCTGATCCGGCTCGGTTTGCCTTTCGTGGTTTGTGCTTTCACGATCATCCCGTTAGCCTACTACGCGATTGAACTGCGTCAGCATCCAGACGTCAGCTTCACCGAGTTCTGGTGGAAAACCATCACCGAAGGACCTTGGCCGAGCGGCCCGATCTGGTTCCTTTGGGTGTTGCTTACCTTCGACGTCATCGCAAGCGTCCTCTACAAGCTCTCGCCCACACTTATCGATCCGATCAATCGCCTTTCGCTGCACGGCCATGACCATCCAGCGCGATTCTTCGCAGCCATGCTTGCCGTCACCGCCGTGTTCTACATCCCGGGTCTGGTTCACTTTGGACCATTCACTTGGTTCGAGTTCGGACCGTTCTCGGTTCAGCACGGGCGCGTACTACTGTATGCGACCTACTTCTTTTTCGGTGCGGGCATTGGCGTCAGGTACCTGGACCGCGGATTACTGGCTTCCGATGGCCAGCTCGCAAAGCGCAGCTGGGCTTGGACGCTTCTAGCACTCGTACCCTATTGCCTCATGTGGATGCTGATCTACGTCAAGCGCGAAATACTCGGAAACCCGTCCCCGCTGCCCGACTGGTATGAAGCAATCTATGCACTGTTCTTCGCGACCTTCAGCGTGGCGATCATGTTTGCGATCCTGGCCTATTTCTTGAGATTCAGGCAATCAGGCTGGAGCAGCCTCGATCCTATGCAGCCTGCTGCCTACGGCATGTTCTTGGTGCACTACCCGATTGTGCTTTGGCTGGTTTATTGGATGTTCGACTTCGACATCCCGGCGATTGCCAAGGGCTTGATCGCTTTCGTGCTCACTGTCTTCCTGAGCTGGGGCGCGACTGAAGCATTGCAAAAGATCCCGGGCGCAAGGCACGTGCTTTAGATCGTATCAGCTCAAGCTGCGTGCGGATAGCTTCAGGGCGGCGCCCTTTGCATATTCGGCGATCAGCTTGCGGCCGATGGTTCGGATGCAGTGAATCGAACATCACCGAAGAATTGCCCGGAGTGATGGCCATGATGAAGAATATCGTAGCCGGACTTGTCTTGGTGGGTTTCCTGACCATTGGGGTGCTCGCGTTGGCCCAGAAACATGATGGATGCTTGCACGGACGTTTGATCACAAACTTTAAGCCCTGCGGATCGATCAGCCCCTCAATATAGTGCCTGCGATAGTCCGGGGCTCGCGTAGCGCAATATAGGTCGCCTCGGGCATACGCCGTTGCGATCGCCCGCTACGGCGCTATTGGTCGCAAGGCCCGCAGCTCCATATGCCGATTCACGTCCTTGTAGAGGAGGTAGCGGAATCGTCCGGGGCCGCCCGCGTAGCACGCCTGGGGACAAAAAGCACGGAGCCACATGTAGTCTCCGGCTTCCACCTCGACCCAGTCCCGGTTGAGCCGATAGACCGCCTTGCCCTCAAGAACATAGAGTCCGTGCTCCATCACATGCGTCTCTTCAAATGGGATCGACGCGCCGGGCTCGAAAGTGACGATGGTGATGTGCATGTCATGCCTGATATCTGACGGCTCGACGAAGCGCGTCGTCGCCCACCGCCCGTCGGTGCCCGGCATCGGCGTTGGCGCGATGGAGCTTTCGTTTGCGACGATTGCTTCTGGCGCGGCAAGGCCCGGCACGCTCTGATATAGCTTTCGGATCCAGTGAAATTGCACCGCATTGGAGCTGCGGTTCTTTACGCTCCAGCGGCACTTGGGCGGAAGATATGCAAAACCTCCAGGCTCCAGTACTTGCTCTGTCGCGTCGAGCGTCAACGTTAGCTTGCCTCCAACGACGAACAGCGCGCCTTCCGCTTCCTGGTCTGGCTCCGGAAGTTCACTTCCTCCACCCGACGCGACATCCATCAAGTAGTGAGAGAAAGTTTCTGCAAAGCCGGACAGAGGCCGAGCCAGCACCCAAACACGGGTATTATCCCAGAAAGGAAGGTAGCTGGCCACGATGTCGCGTATTACGCCTTTGGGGATCACCGCATAGGCGTCCGTAAACACCGCGCGACCAGTCAAAAGTTCGCTCTGGGGTGGATGCCCCCCTGCTTGCACGTGATAGCGAGACTGCATTTTTATGCCTCCCAAAGACTATTTTTACGGACGTTCGCGGAGGTGTTAGCCCTGCTTCGCGGTGTTGCCCGAATATGTTTCCACTGCTCTATCGGGCACGACACGAAGCCAGCTTGCTTCTTCGAGCCACATTTCTTCGAGGTTAACCTCCGGCCCCTTTCTATCGACAACAACGAACGGGCTGGCGTCCCGGGCGACCAGCAGAGGATGGTGCCAGCAGTTGCGCGCGTAGTTCACGCCCTGCCGTCCCGACGCAACAAACGCCCGATAGCTCGAAAGATCGCGGGGATCTGTGCACACGACCACGAACCAAGGCATATCGTTCAATGGAATGAACAACTGGCTGCCGAGCGGATGACGCTCCATGAGCCTGATGACGATCGGAGCTGGTCTTGTTGCACCGATGAACAGGCTTACGTTGACGTCCCCGCCTTCCGATGCGACGTCAATCCTGGCCAGATCATCGTAGCGGCGGGCAAATCCTTCGTTGATCAGCTTCGGTGTCACGTCATCTGTCTCGATGACTTCACCGAAGGGCGCAAATTCTGCCTTTGTCAGCGCCACGACCGGAAGAGTTAACATCGTTCGACTCCGGTGACCATGTTATGGCAAATCGTTTGCGGCATCGCCGAACACCTCGGCAACAAGAGCGGGGCCCATGCGCCCGCGCTCGTAGCCACCTTCGGGTGGATGATGGCGGATCCAATGGCGCGCAATGTCGAGCCGCGTCGCCACCCAGACATCTGTGTGGCCCTGCACATAGTCCAGAAAACGCGCAAGCGCCGCGGCGCGGCCGGGCCGGCCGACCAAGCGACAGTGCAGTCCCACCGACATCATGCCGGCATTGCCTGCACCGCCTTCGGCGTAGAGCACGTCGAACGAATCCTTGAGATAGCTCAAGAACTGATCGCCGCTGTTGAAACCCTGTGGCGTCGCAAAGCGCATGTCGTTGGCGTCTAATGTATAGGGAACGATCAGTTGCTGACGACCTGCAATGAGCTGCCAATAAGGCAACTCATCCGCGTAAGCATCGGCAAGATAAAGAAAGCCGCCTTCCAGCGCGCCAAGAGCCAGTGTGTTCACTGAGCTACGCCCCTGGTAGAGACCAAGCGGACGCGCACCGGCCACCGCCGCGTGAATCTGCACCGCCTCGTCGATGTCCGCACGTTCCGCTTCCAGCGTGTGGTTGCGATAGTCGATCCATTTCAGGCCATGGCTGGCGATCTCCCAGCCGGCCTCGTTCATCGCCGCCACCGCCCGCGGATTGCGTGCCATGGCGGAGGCAACGCCATAGACGGTGACCGGCATGTTACGTTCAGTGAACATCTGCCACAGCCGCCAGAATCCCACGCGTGAGCCGTATTCGTAGATCGACTCCATGTTGACGTGTCGTTGCCCCGGCCAAGGTTGGGCGCCGACGATCTCCGAGAGAAAAGCTTCCGACGCCGCATCGCCATGCAGGACGCAGTTCTCACCGCCTTCCTCATAATTGATGACGAACTGCAGCGCCACGCGAGCCTCGCGAGGCCACGCGGGCTGAGGCCGGCTACGGCCATAGCCGATCAGATCGCGCGGATAATCCTGCTCAATGTCAAACAAGCGGCTCAACTCCGAACGTTGAACGAGACGCTTCATCCATGGCGCCCATCGCAGGCATTGTATACTAACGCAAGGACAAATTGTTTACAAAACATAATTCGATTGTTGACAATTGTGGGGCGGACGCGTTTGATCCGCCCAAGACCTGCGACGGGGTGTCCCGGAATGTCGGGCGTTGACTTATTCAACGGAGGAGACGTGTGATGATCAGGAAGCATTCTGCTGTGCAATCGGCTCTGATCGGAGCCTCAATGCTGGCCTTGATGGCGGCCAGCGCGCAGCCGACACAGGCGGCGAACACCGAATTGAAGATCGGCTTCGTCGGCGTGACCAGCGGTCCCGCCGCGGCCTGGGGCACTTCGAACGTACGATCGATGCAGACGCTTGCGGCGCAATGGAACGAGGCCGGCGGCGTCAAGATTGGCGATCGCACCTACGACATCAAGATCGTCACCTTCGACGACCAGAAAGATCCCAAGCGCGCCATCGCAGGCATGGAGAAGATGGCCCAGGAAGGCATCCACTATGTGGTGGGGCCGAATGTCGACGACGGCGCTGCCGCGGTGCGCCCCGTGGCGGAAGCTAAGGGCATAATCTATTTCCCTTACGCCTTCCCGAAGGCGCTCTACACCAAGCCTGCCGCTAATGCGGTGCTCGGCATGGTCGCAAACTATCAATCGGGCCCGGCGATCTACAAATATCTGCACGACAAAAAGAACGTAAAGACGATCGCCTTCGTCGCAGCTAATGAATCTGATCCGCTCAGTCAACGCGATGGCGGCGTCGCGGCGGCCCACGCGCTTGGCCTCCAGGTGGTCGCCGACAAGGACACCTACCAGAACGACACACGCGACTTCACACCGGTGCTGACGCCGATCGTCAAGCTGAAGCCCGATCTCTTGGTGCTGTCCGGCGTCTCCCCGGCCAACGCGCCACTCTTGATCCGCGCCGCGCGCGAACTCGGCTATCAGGGTCTGCTCTCAACCGAAACTGCGCAGGATGCCAAGGTGCTCGAGGAAGGCGCGGGCGAACTTGCCAACGGCTTCATCTCGGTCGGCGGCGCTTCGACCCCGGAGATCCGCTCCAAGGCGATGGATGACTTCATCGCGCGCTATACGAAAATGTTCGGCGAATACAACGACGAGTCGAACACCAAGGTGTACGCCCTCCAATACATCATCGATACTCTGAAGGCGAACCCCAAGGCGATCGACGATATCGCCGAGTACAAGAAAACCATTGACGGCTTTTCGGCGCCCAATCCCTACGTGAAGGGCGACAAGATGCTGCACTACGTCGGCACCACCTCCTTCGGCCAGAAGCGTCAACTCGCCGTGCCACTCGTCGTCACTGAATACAAGAACGGAAAGTTCGAAACGCTGTTCGTCGCCGACGTCGATTGACAGGTCTGACCGGGTGCGGGCGACGACAGCCTAAGGCTGGCGTCGTTCGCCCCTCGCCTTGCCGCCGCTGACGCAAGCCTTAGCGCGCAACGGATTGGTCGCGCTCCTCGAACGGGACTGCACATGACACAGGTCATCGTGAACGGCCTTTACCTCGGCGCACAATACGCCCTGATCGCGCTCGGCCTGACGCTGATCTTCGCGTTGATGAACGTGCTGAATTTCGCGCATGGTCAGATGTACGTATTCGGCGGCTTCGTCACCTATACGATCTACGGCCAACTGCACCTGCCGTTCGTGGTGGCGCTTGCCTGTTCGGGCGTGACGCTGGCGATCATCGGCGCCCTGTTCGAGCGGTTTCTATTCCGCACCGTGATCCGGCGTAGCGTACGCGACGAGAGCACCATGCTGCTCGCCGCCGGTACGGCCTTCTTCCTCGATGCGGTCATCCTGCTGTTGTTCGGCGAGAAGCAGCGCGGTGTGCCGAAGATCGTCAACGGCGTGCTCAACGTCGACTGGCTGATCATCCCTTATGACAAGATCGCCGTCGGCGTCATTGCCCTGGTGTTGATCGCGAGCTTCATGGCTTACATGCAGTTCAGCCGTCCCGGACGGGCGATGCGGGCGCTGGCTCAGGACCGCGTCGCCGCGCAGCTGATGGGCGTCAATGTCGATCGCTATTCCATGATCGGATTCGCGCTCGGCGCGATGTTGGCGGGGGTGGTCGGCGGCCTGCTGGTCGCTATCACCGGCGTCAACTCCGGCATTGGAGGGCCGATATCGATCAAGGCGTTCCTGATGGTGATGATCGGCGGCGCCGGCGTGGTCGGCGGCGCCATAGCCGGAGGCTTCATTCTCGGCATGCTCGAGTCGGTGGGCCTATCGGTGCTGCATGCCTATGGAGACATCACCTACCTCGTGATCTTCGCAGCCTTGATGGTGTTCCTGAGTATCCGTCCCAACGGGCTTATGGGCAAACCGTGGGGCTGACGATGACGAGCACCGCATCCAAAGTCTCGGCCCTGGCGCTGTTTTTGGTCGTAGCCTTCGTCCTTGTGCCCTGGCTGATCGCGGTCAGTGGCCGCAGCGATCTCTATTATACGCTGACCTCTGTCGCGCTTCTGAGCATCGCCAGCGCAGGCGTGTGGCTGACCTTCTTCATCGGCCGCATCAACATCGGCCAGGGCGCCTATGCGCTGCTCGGCGGCTACGTCTCGGCGATACTCGTCACAGCCGGTGGCGTCTCGTTCTGGCTCAGCTTGCCGCTCGCCGGATTGTTCTGCGCTGGCATCAGCATCCTGATCGGGTTGCCGATCCTGCGGCTGCGCGGCGTTTATTTCGCGATGGTAACGCTTGTGCTGACGGAAGTGGCGCGGCTCTCGGCGCTCGCCGTGCCGCTGACCAACGGCGCCAAAGGCATCACCGACATCCCGCCCCCAGGCGCGATCCGCCTGTTCGGCCTCACGCTGCTGCCGGATTTTGCAACGCTGACTAACCCGCGCCAGGCGTTCTATTTCGTGACGGTGGCGCTGATGGTGCTGGTATTCGCAGGCGTCTATCGCCTGGTCCATTCTCGCATCGGGCAACTCTGCCTGTCGCTTCAGCAAAATGAAGAGCTGGCCTCCTCGATCGGCGTCAACGTCGCGGCGTTGCGTATCATTGCCTATGCGATTTCCTCGTTCCTGGGCGGGATTGGCGGCGCCATGTTCGTCGCCATCGCGCAATCGATCTATCCGTCGAGCTTCGCTGTCGCCGATTCAGTCAATTTCATGCTGAACTGTTTTCTCGGCGGCTTGGGGTACGTGATAGGCCCGTTGGTCGGCACCTTCGTGTTGTATTTCGGCTGGGATTTTCTGTTCAGAACGGGTGAGTACCAGCTGCTGATCTATTCCACGGTGCTCATCGCGCTGATGCTCGTGCTGCCCAACGGCATTCTCAGCTTGTTTGCGCCGCGGCGGAAGGAGAGCTGAGCCATGGCGGAGTTGCTTGAGGTCAAATCTCTCACCAAGCGCTTCGGTGGCCTCGTCGCCGTGAATGGAATCTCTTTCTCCGTGCGCGAGGGCGAGATTCTTTCGGTGATCGGGCCGAACGGCGCCGGCAAGTCGACCCTGTTCAAGTTGATCGCCTCGTTCATGCGACCGAGCGATGGCGAAGTGCTTCTGCGCGGCAACCGCATCTCCGGTCTGGCCCCCCACGTCGTGGCGCGTGCCGGCGTCGTACGTACCTTCCAGGAAACCACCATATTCAAGACGATGAGCGTGCGCGACAACGTCATCATCGCCCACCATTTGCGTTCGCGCGCCGGCCTGCTCGGGTTCTACGCTGGTTCGACGATCGCGCGCGCCGACGAGCGCGAGTTTGCCCGCTCTGCTGACGAGATCCTTGATTTTCTCGGTCTCGGAACGATCGCGGGACAGTTGGCCAACACCCTGCCGCAAGGCCATCTACGCGCGCTGGGCATAGCCATCGGACTTGCCACCAATCCCAGGATCCTGCTGCTCGACGAACCCTTTGCCGGCATGAACCATGACGAAACCCGACGTGCGGTCCAGCTGGTGCGCGCGGTACGCGATCGCGGCGTCACCGTCCTCCTGGTGGAGCATGATATGCCCGCCGTCATGAAGATTTCCGACCGCATTGTCGTGTTGAATTTCGGCGAGAAGATCGCGGAAGGAACGCCGACGGAGATCCAGCAAAACCCGCGTGTGATCGAGGCCTATCTCGGCAGCGCCGACGAATCGATCGGGATGTAGTCGATGGAGCCGCTTCTCACCTTTTCCGGAGTCGAACTCTATTACGACCAGGTTTACGCCCTGCGAAACGTCTCGCTCGAGGTCAACGAGGGCGAGACCGTGGCGCTGATCGGTGCCAACGGTGCGGGAAAGACCTCGATCTTGCGAGCCATCACCGGCCTTCGCAAGATCCGCAAGGGCGAAATTCGGTTTCGCGGCCAGCGCATCGATGGCCGTGCCCCCGATGAGCTGGTGAAGATGGGTATCGCGATGGTCCCGGAAGGCCGCCGCTCATTTCCACTGATGTCCGTGAAGGACAATCTCCTGATGGGGGCTTTCACGCGCCACGACAAGGCCGAAATCGCCAACACGCTCGAGGCGGTACTTACGCGCTTCCCGCGGCTACGCGAACGCTACAACCAGCCGGCGGGAACCATGAGCGGCGGCGAGCAGCAGATGCTGGTCATCGGCCGCGCACTGATGAGCCGGCCGACGCTGCTTCTGCTCGACGAGCCCTCACTCGGCATTGCCCCGAAACTGGTGCAGGACATTGCACGATCGATCGTCTCCATCAATCGCGACGAGCAGGTCAGCGTGCTGCTGGTCGAACAGAATTCGCGCGTCGCGCTCAAAATATCCGCCCGCGCCTATGCGCTCTCGACCGGAGCCGTCGCGCTCTCCGGGTCTTCGGCTGAGCTCATCAACGATGAACGCATCAAGACCCTCTATCTCGGCGGAGAACTGTGAGTCCAGGTAACCACTTATGCGCATTCTGGTCATCAATCCCAACACTACTGCATCAATGACGCAAAAGATCGGCGCGGCGGCGCAAGCAGCCGCAGCTCCCGGCACCGCGATCCTGGCTGTCAATCCGACATACGGCCCGCCGAGCATCGAAGGCTACTATGACGAGGTATTCTCGATTCCAGGTCTGCTGGCGCAGATGCGCGCTGCGCCAGACGTGGATGCCTATGTCATCGCCTGTTTCGACGACACTGGGCTGGATGCGGCGCGCTGCCTCACCACCGCACCGGTCATCGGCATCGGCGAGGCCGCTTTCCACATGGCGAGCCTGCTGGCAGGTCGTTTCAGCGTTGTGACGACGTTGTCACGCTCGGTCTCGGCAATCGAGCACAACCTCACCAAATACGGCTTGGCCAGCCGCTGCGCGCGGGTACGGGCATCGGAAATACCGGTGCTCGATCTCGAGATTCCCGGCTCGGACGCACGCCAACGCATCTCGGCCGAGATCGCCAAGGCCGTGGTCGAGGACCTAGCCGAAGCGATCGTGCTGGGCTGCGCCGGCATGGCCGATCTCGCTGCCGAGCTATCGCGCGAGCACGGCCTTCCCGTTGTCGACGGCGTCGGCGCGGCGGTGAAACTCGCTGAAGGCCTGGTGAGCCTCGGCCACAAGACATCAAAGCATGGCGGCTATGCCGCACCGCGGGCCAAGCCTTATGATGGCCTGTTTGCCGCGTTCGCGCCAGAAGCTCCGCAGGCACAGCCCGCGCCGGACGTCACGTCCCGCCCGCTCGCCACTTCACCTGCAGGGAAGCACACGATATGATGACGATGAGAACGCGTGCACAAATCAAATCGCACCTTGCACCGTCGCTATCTCCGTCCAGCTCCTGAGGCCATGCACACGACCGAAGACCGACAGACCTACTCCTTGAAACCAGCGGCGCGGTGGTCCGCGACCTACACCCGTCTGCGGGATGCGATCTTTGCCCATCGGCTGGCGCCCGGCACCAAGTTGCCCGAAGACGAACTGGCTTCGATCTACGCGGTGAGCCGTACCGTGATCCGGTCCGCGCTGCAGGCGCTCGCGCACGATCGCCTCGTGCGCCTGGAGCCGAACCGCGGCGCCTTCGTGGCACAACCCTCGCAGACCGAAGCCCGCGAGATCTTCGAAATGCGCATGCTGGTCGAGGCGCGCGCGGCAGCGCTTGCCGCCGCACGCGCTACGGCCGACGACGTGGCGCGGCTGCGCGCCCATCTCGATCAGGAGCACGAAGCGGTACGTGAGGGACGCGACAGCGACGCGCTGATGCTGTCGGCCAATTTTCATGTTGAGGTCTCGCAGATCGCGTCGCAGTCGATCCTGTGCGAGATCGTCGCCGACCTCGTCACGCGCTCTTCGCTAATCATCGCATTGTATTGGATCCGGCGCGACACCATCTGTGCAAGCCATGCTCATCATCATCTGGTCGACGCAATCGCCCGCCACGACGCCGACGTCGCAGCCGAG
Source organism: Bradyrhizobium sp. UFLA05-109 (assembly GCF_054185165.1). Classification (NCBI taxonomy): domain Bacteria; kingdom Pseudomonadati; phylum Pseudomonadota; class Alphaproteobacteria; order Hyphomicrobiales; family Nitrobacteraceae; genus Bradyrhizobium; species Bradyrhizobium sp. UFLA05-109. Next base: position 111,957 of record NZ_JBBIAR010000028.1, read on the forward strand.
CTGATGACAAGCCATCTAGCCGATCTGCTGACAGGACTGGATCTGACGCCACGACCGCGCGACGAAAAGAGCCTGACCGACATTCTGATTCAGGATGCTTAACGTCCGTGCGTCGCGAGCTCGCCTTCGGCGGGGATCCTAAGGCCTCCCGGGGGCAATTGAAGACCCAATCGAGACCGTCTGCTCGTTCTGGCCGCGCCAGGTCGGCAACGACGTGCCAATGCCGTGCAGCGCCTCGCCCAGACCGGCGACGTTGCCGTAGCCGAAGATAGCCCAGACGCCCTCGATGAAGCGCCCGCCTTCTTCCGTCATCTGGCTCTCCTTCACTCGGCCATTGTCAACATCGCCCTCGTAGTGCCCGAATCATCCTTGCAATTCATCCAGGTTCGATCGCTGGAGCGAACGATGGCCATGGAGTCCTCAAAACCGCGTGTTTGGACTGAAGACGAGACTAGGCTCTTGATCGAACTTGCGCGTCTGAAGACGAGTGCGCCAGCGATCGCGAAGCAGCTTGGACGCCACACAGCTTCCGTCAAACGACGTGCTGACCAGTTGGGCCTGCTTCTGCCGACGGGCAGGCGTGAACCGCAAGCCTCGCCTCGGCCCTCGACTGAAACGCGTCGGTGAACGGCGCGCGCTCAAGCCCTCGATGAACACCCCTCGCCTCAGCTGATCTGCCGGACCATCCGACGATAGTCGCCCGTGAAGAACTGACGCGCCGCCCCGGCCCAAGCGATGTGTTGAGCCGGGACGGTCTCGATAAAGGCTCGGATGATGACACGCAAGAGCTCTGCGAGCCATCTCAGGAGCAGGCCGAAGTTGTAGCCGGCGCCGGCGAGGACAGCGTTGATGCGGTCGCCGAGACGTCCCTTGAGATAATTCCGGTCCATGCGGTGCTCGGCCTTGACGTGGCCGATGACGGGCTCGACCGCCGCGCGGCGCTTCATCTCGCGACGGATGGAAGCTGTGACGCGGCGGACCTGCCCAGAGATCCAGACCCTGAACCGATGCGGATAGTTGTGACCGCGATACCCTTTGTCGACGTGG
>NZ_JBBIAR010000029.1:0-56979 GCF_054185165.1 Bradyrhizobium sp. UFLA05-109
CACGAATACGCAGCGGCTGCGATCTCGGAGCTGCCGTCGAGCGAAGACACCGAAGTCCGGCTCGCCGCCGTACGCAGCGACATCGAGGGCCATCGCCGCATGGCCGCTCAAGTCCGTGCCGAGGCACAGGCGCTGGCGCGCGAGGCCGAGCTTGCCGACCGTCGCGTGCAGGCAATCCTCGCCGAGCGCACCGAATGGCAGAACCGCAAGGAGAGTGCGGCCTCCCATATCGACACCATCCAGGCCCGCATCACTGAGGTCTCGATCGAGCGCAGCGACCTCGAAAACGCGCCGGCCGTGTTCGCCGAGAAGCGCAGCGCGCTGATCAACGAGATCGAATACGCCGAGAACGATCGCCGCGTTGCCGCCGACGCGCTCGCCGAGGCCGAAACGGCCATGGCAGAGACCGATCGCGTTGCAAAGCTGACGCTCGAAGCCCTGTCGAGCGCCCGCGAAGCGACAGCGCGTGCCGAGGAGCGCATGGAAGGCGCGCGGCGCCGGCTGGAAGACATCGAGCGCGAAATCCGCGACATGCTTGAGGTCGAGCCGCAGGCCGTCGCCGGCCTCGCCGAGATCGAGCCCGGCGCGGAGCTGCCGCCGCTGCACGAGATCGAGGAGGACCTCGAAAAGATGCGCCGCGACCGCGAGCGTCTCGGCGCTGTGAACCTGCGCGCCGAGGAAGAGCTCAAGGAGGTCGAGACCCAGCACACCGGCCTGACCACTGAGCGCGACGACCTCGTCGAAGCCATCAAGCGGCTGCGCCAGGGCATCCAGAGCCTCAACAAGGAAGCGCGCGAGCGGCTGCTGACCTCCTTCGAGGTCGTCAACAACCACTTCAAGCGCCTGTTCGTCGAGTTGTTCGGCGGTGGCGAGGCGGCGCTGCACCTGATCGAGAGCGACGATCCGCTGGAAGCCGGTCTCGAGATCATCGCAAAACCCCCGGGCAAGAAGCCGCAGACGCTGTCGCTGCTCTCGGGCGGTGAGCAGGCGCTCACTGCCATGGCGCTGATCTTCGCAGTGTTCCTCACTAACCCCTCGCCGATCTGCGTGCTGGACGAAGTCGACGCGCCGCTCGACGACCACAACGTCGAACGGTACTGCAATCTGCTGCACGAAATGACCGGCTCGACCGACACGCGCTTCATCATCATCACGCACAACCCGATCACCATGGCGCGGATGAATCGGCTGTTCGGCGTCACCATGGCCGAGCGCGGCGTCTCGCAGCTCGTGTCGGTGAGCCTGGCAGAGGCGGTGGACATTCTCGACCAGAACGTGGCGTGACGATTTCCGCGTCATTCCAGGGCTCGCGAAGCGAGAAACCGGAATCTCGCGCCATAATCTCCAGATTCCGGGTTCGCGACTGCGTCGCGCCCCGGAATGACGGGAGTTGGTGATGATCTCACCCACCCTCCCCGCCGAACTGAAAGCCGCCCTCGACGCAAAGCTCCAAGGCTTTTCGCGCACCGACGCGGCACAGCGGTCGCAGAAAATCTCGACCACCTATCGCGCAGGCGGCGGCTCCGGCACGATCAAGTCGGAGGCCGATGCATTGGCTTATGCGCTCGCGCGCATGCCGGCGACTTACGCCGCCGTTGCGGCCAGCCTGAATGCACTGACCGAGATCGCGCCAGAGCTTGCTCCGGAATCCCTGCTCGATGTCGGCGCCGGTCCGGGCACCGCGAGTTGGGCGGCCGCGGAAGCCTTTGCCTCGCTGCAATCCTTCACCCTGCTCGACGCGAACCGCACGTTGAGCAGCCTGGCGCTCGAGCTGGCGCAGGACAGCACGCGACTGGCCGACTGCCGCTATTTGCCGGGCGACGCTGCTGCGAACCTCGCGGAGGCCGCGCCCGCCGATCTCGTCGTCGCGAGCTACATGATCGGTGAGATCAGTGAGCACGACCAGCGAGCGCTCGGCGCGGCCATGTGGGCAAAAGCCCGGCACGCGCTCGTCGTGATCGAGCCCGGCACGCCGGCCGGCTACGCACGCATCATGGCGCTGCGTCAGCAGTTGATTGCATCAGGCGCGCATGTCGCGGCGCCCTGCCCGCACGACAAGCCCTGCCCGCTCACAGCGCCCGACTGGTGCCATTTCGCCCAACGCCTGCCGCGCTCGCAAGCACATCGGCAGCTCAAGGGGGCCGAGGTCCCCTTCGAGGATGAGAAGTTCATCTATGTGGCGCTGACCCGGGCCCCTGTCGGCGCGCGCTTTTCGCGCGTGCTGGCAGAGCCAGATATCGGCAAGGTCGAGATCACCGCAAAACTTTGTACTGAAGGGAGCGTCGAGGTCGCAAAGGTCCCGCGCCGGGACAAGGCGGCCTATGCAGTTGCCCGCCGCTGGCGCTGGGGCGATGCCGTCATGGCCGAAAGTTGACCTCTATCAGTGCTTTTCCCTTGAACTGGAATGGCCTCGCGCCCGACCAAGGCTTACTTGCCTTTTGCCCGCCTCGCGCACCGGCTGCCGCCCGGCATCATTTTGGTCTACGCTATCCGCCTTCTTCCCCCTCAGGAGTTTCTCCATGTCGACCGGCTGGATCGTTCTCGGCGTCATCGTCGTCCTCGTGCTGTTCGCCTTCGGCGCCTACAACCGCCTGGTGGCGCTGAGCCAGCGCGTCGGCCAGGCCTTTGCCGATATCGACGTGCAGCTCAAGCAGCGGCATGACCTGATCCCGAACCTGGTCGAGACCGTGAAGGGCTACGCTGCGCATGAGCGCGGCACGCTCGACGACGTCATCAAGGCGCGCAATTCGGCGATGTCGGCGCAGGGGCCGGCGCAGGTGTCCGCGGCCGAGAACCAGCTCTCCGGCGCGCTCGGCCGGCTGATCGCGCTGTCGGAGGCCTATCCCGACCTCAAGGCCAATGCGAACTTCCAGCAGCTCGCGAGCGAACTCTCGGACCTCGAAAACAAGATCGCCGCGAGCCGCCGTTTCTTCAACAACGCGGTCCAGGAATACAACACGGGCATCCAGCAGATGCCTGCCGCCTTGTTCGCCGGCATGTTCGGCTTCACGCGCAAGGAGTTCTTCGATCTCGGCGCGAGCCGCACCGAGGTCGAGGCAGCGCCACAGGTCAAGTTCTGATCTGAAACGATAGACCGGCAGGACAGCGCGCCATGGCCGCGTATGGTCTCTACACGCATATCGCCTCGAACAAGTTTCGTTCGATGGTGCTGCTCGCGGGCCTGTTCCTGCTGATCTACGTGCTGGTCTATGCCGGCGCGCTGATCGCCGAAGTCGTCATCAACGGCAATCAGTCGGTCGCTTATTACCTGACCCGCGCCCTCTCCGACCTGATCAAGGCCTCCCCTTTCGCGACCGCCGCCGTGATCGCCTGGATCATAATCGCCTATTTCTTCCACCAGTCGATGATCGACGCCGTCACCGGCGGCCACGACGTGACCCGGCAGGAACAACCGCGGCTCTACAATCTCCTCGAAAATCTCTGCATCTCGCGCGGCATCACCATGCCGAAGCTGAAGATCATGGAGAGCCCGGCGCTGAACGCGTTCGCGACCGGCCTCAATCCGCGGCAATACGCGATCACCGTCACCACCGGCCTCCTGAAAGCGCTGAACGACCAGGAGATCGAGGCGGTGCTCGGCCACGAGCTGACCCACATCAGGAACGGCGACGTGCAGCTGATGGTGGTCGCCGTCATCATCGCCGGTGTGGTCGGCTTCTTCGGCGAGTTGTTCTTCCGCCTGTTCACCAGCTTCCGCTGGAGTTCCGGCTCCGGCGGCTCGTGGTCGTCGGGTTCGTCCTCGTCGTCGTCCTCCCGCTCCTCGTCAAGCGACAGCAAGAGCTCCGGCGGCGGCGCGGTGGTGGTCATCATCATCGCGGTCGTGCTGATCGTGGTGGCCTGGCTGGTGTCGCAGGTCGTCAAGCTCGCGCTGTCGCGTTCGCGCGAATTCTTGGCCGATGCCGGTTCGGTCGAGCTCACCAAGAACCCCGACGCGATGATCTCGGCGCTGCGCAAGATCGACGGCCGCGGCGAGCTGCCCGGCGCGACCTCTGCCGTGATGGAGCTCTGCGTCGACAATCCCCGCGAGGGCTTCGCGGATCTGTTCGCGACCCACCCCTCGGTGGACTCGCGGATCGAGGCGCTGGTCAATTTTGCCGGCGGCCATGATCCGGGTCCGCTGCCGCCGCCCGCGGACGAAGCCGAAGAGCCCGAAACGCAGACCGGGCAGCAGGACAGCCCGCCGCCGCTGCCCGGCGGCCCGTGGAACGATTCCGGAAAACCCGCCGCTGTGCCGCATGGCCCCGCGTCCAGCCCCTCCGGAACACCAGTTGACAATCCAATGGGTCCCTGGGGCCATCATTGAGCGTGCGATTTGCCGCCGCACGAGGCAGATCGCGCAGGGATCTCATGACGATTGGGAAAAACCTCGAGAATTGCCAGAACCAGCCTGCAAAGAATTGAATTCTCCCTTGTTTCTGCCATGTTCGCGCCCAACAGCAGACTCGGGACATCGATTTGCGACCCGGCCGATCGCAACCAGCGATCGGCGGGCGCGCGTTAGGGGACAGCAATGGCAAAGCCGGCAGTGGTTGTGGTGGGTGCGGACAAGGGCGGGGTTGGCAAGACCACGGTTTCGCGCACCTTGCTCGATTATTTTTCCGCCAACAACGTGCCGACCCGCGCGTTCGACACGGAATCGCCGCGCGGAACCCTGAAGCGCTTCCACCCCGAAATCACCGAGATCGTCGATATGACGACGACGGCCGATCAGATGAAGATCTTCGACACGCTCAATGCGGTGAGCCCGTCGGTGACCGTGATCGACGTCCGCGCGGGCCTGCTTTCGCCGGCGCTGGCTTCGCTGCGCGACATCGGCTTCCTCGACGCCGCCAAGGCCGGCCAGATCACCTTCGCCGTGTTCCACATCCTGGGACCCTCGATCGCCTCGCTGGAGGAGATCGCAGAGACCGCAGGCTTCATGACCGGCGCGAAATATTTCCTGGTGAAGAACTTCATCAACGACACCCAGTTCTTCCAGTGGGACCAGGCGACCTACAATTCCTACTTCCACCGCATCAAGGACGCGACCGAGCTGACCATCCCCAAGCTCAACGAAATGGCCTATGAGCAGGTCGAGGTTTCGTCCGTTCCGTTCCTGAAATTCGTCGCCAACAAGGGCATCCACGACGAGGCCGCGAACTACTCCTTCGTGCTACGTGGCTACGTCCGGCACTGGCTGGCGAACGTCTGGAGCGAGTATGACCGCATCCGGCTGACCGACATCGTCGGCTCCAAGCCCGCGGCCCGCAGCAGCGAAAAATAGTTGCAGGCGAAAGGCGGATACGGCTGGATTGGGCGAGCAACTCGTCTGATATAGCTGCCAATGGCCGCCACGCCCGTCTACATCATCTGCTCGCCCCGACCGCAGGTCGGCAAGACGTTGCTCGCGCGCTTGCTGACTGAATTTCTGCTGCTCAAGAACGGTGATGTCGCGGGGTTCGACGTCAATCTGAAGGAGCCGTCGCTGCTCGATTATCTGCCGAAGGTCACCGAGACGGCCGACGTCATCGACACCTACGGCAAGATGCAGCTCATGGACCGCGTCATCGTCGATGACGGCCTCGCCAAGGTGATCGACCTTGGTTTCCACGCCTTCGACGAATTCTTCAAGATGACCGACGAGATCGGCCTGTTGAAGGAAGCCGAGCGCCGCCACGTGGCGCCCATGATCCTGTTCGTCGCCGACACCGACCGCGTCTCGGGCCGCTCGTACGAGACACTGCGCGGACAGATCCCGCGGATCAATCTGATCACCGTGGACAACGAATATGTCGTCCGAGGCGAGCTGCCGCCCGCCATGGCTGGCGGCAGGCTGTTCCGCCTTCCGGCGCTGCCGGGTTTCCTGAAGACCTATATCGACCGGCTCAACTTCTCTTTCACCGGTTATCTGCGGCAAGAGAAGGATACGTCCACCGAGTTGCACCAGTGGATCCGGCGGAACTACCTCGCCTTCCGCGAGCTCGAGCTGAGCCTGATCCTCCAACGGCCCTGAGTATTTTACCCGGATAATATTTACCGGCTGCCCGACGGCTTGTATGAGACCTCGCGACGACCACTCCCCCCCCCCGCCGAGACCAGCCCATGAGCATCGACCGCAAGGCCGCGATTGCCGCCTACAAGGAGCGCAAGACCGCCGTTGGCATCTACGTCGTTCGCTGCGCGGCTACGGGCGAAGCCTGGGTCGGCCAAGCGCTCGATCTGGAGAAGGTCCCCAACCGGATCTGGTTCACGCTACGCCAAGGCGGACACCCCTGCCGCACCCTTCAGGCGGCGTGGAACGCGCATGGCGACGCAGGCCTCGGCTTCGCCGAATGCGAGCGGCTGGACGAGGAGGAGATGAGCTATGTCCGCGATGCGCTTCTGAAAGAGCGCATGCTGCATTGGCTGTCGGAGCTGAAAGCCGAGGCGATCTAGCGTTTTGTGGCTTGGGTGCGATCTGGCCGCCGCCTCCGCTTCACCTCTCCCGCTAGCGGGAGAGGTCGGCGCGAAGCGCCGGGTGGGGGCTCTCTCCGCGTAGCGGCTATCGATTGCGGAGCCACCCTCACCACAGCCCTCTCCCGCAGGCGGGAGAGGGAGCGCACCTCCTACGCGGCTCTATTCAATGCCCTTCGAACGTCATCAGCGTGCGCACCGGCACGTCCATGGCGCGCAGCTTGGCGGCGCCGCCGAGCTCCGGCAGATCGACGATGAAGCAGGCCGCGACCACGTTGGCGCCGATCTGCCTGAGCAGCTTCACCGCGCCCTCGGCGGTGCCGCCGGTGGCAATGAGGTCATCGACCAGAATCACGCGCTCGCCGGGCGCGACCGCATCCACATGCATCTCCATCTCGTCGATGCCGTACTCCAGCGAATAGGCGATGCGCACCGTGGTGTGCGGCAGCTTGCCTTTCTTGCGGATCGGCACGAAGCCGGCCGAGAGCTGATGCGCCACGGCACCGCCGAGGATGAAGCCGCGCGCCTCCATGCCGGCAACCTTGTCGATCTTGTTGCCGGCCCAGGGATGCACGAGCTCGTCGACCGCGCGGCGGAAGGCGCGCGCATCGGCCAGCAGCGTGGTGATGTCGCGGAACTTGATCCCGGGCTTGGGATAGTCCGGAATGGTGCGGACGCTCGCCTTCAGATCGTAGTCAAAGGTCATAGGTGCCTCTCAATCGACGCCCGCATTCAGCCGGAACGCGTTCTCGACAATTCGTAAACCCACCTCGCCGCCGAGCGACATCAGCGATTCCGGATGGAACTGCACACCGGCGACCGGCAGCGTCTTGTGCTCGAGCGCCATGGCGACGCCGTCCTCGGTGCTCGCCGTCACGGATAGAACATCCGGCATGCTGTCGCGTTCAACATACAGCGAATGGTAGCGGCCGATCACGATCTCGTTCGGTAGGTTGCGCATCAGGCGCCCACCCCGCACCTGCACCCGCGACGGCCGGCCGTGAGCGGGATGCGTCAGTTGCCCGAGCTCGCCGCCAAAATATTCGCCAATCGCCTGCACCCCAAGGCAGACGCCGAACACCGGCAGCTTGTTCTGAAGCGCCGCATCGATGGTCTTCTTGATCCCGAAATCCTCGGGCCTGCCCGGTCCAGGCGACAGCACCAGCAAATCCCATGTCTTCTGCTTGAGCATGTCGAGCGCATGCACATGGCGGACCACGCTGACGCTGGCGCCAACCTGGCGGAAGTAATCGGCGAGCATGTGCACGAAACTGTCGTCATGATCGATCAGCAGCACCTGCTTGCCCGAGCCGGTCGCATCGGGTGCGAAGGTCGACAGCGGCTTCGGCGGATCGCCGCGCAACGCCTGGAACAGCGCCGCCGCCTTTACCTGGCACTCGCGGTCTTCCGCAGCGGGATCGGAGTCGAACAGGCAGGTGGCGCCGACGCGCACCTCGGCAAGCCCATCCTTCATCCGGATGGTGCGGATGGTCAGGCCGGTGTTGATGCTGCCATCGAAATTCACCGCGCCGATCGCACCCGCATACCAGCGGCGTGGCGAACGCTCGTGATCCTCGACGAATTGCATTGCCCAGAGCTTTGGCGCGCCGGTGACGGTCACGGCCCAGGCATGGGTGAGGAACGCATCGAGCGCATCGAAGCCGGGACGCAGCATGCCTTCGACATGGTCGACGGTGTGGAAGAGTTTTGAGTAGGTCTCGATCTGGCGCCGTGCCAGCACCTTGATGGTGCCGGGCACGCAGACGCGCGCCTTGTCGTTGCGATCGACGTCGGTGCACATGTTGAGCTCGAACTCATCCTTCTCCGAGTTCAGGAGCTGGCGGATCTGCTCGGCATCGCCGATCGCATCCGTGCCGCGTGCGATGGTGCCCGAGATCGGGCAGGTCTCGACACGACGGCCGTCGGAGCGCACGAACATCTCGGGCGAGGCGGACACCAGGAATTCGCCTTCACCGAGATTCATCAGCGCGCCGTAGGGCGACGGGTTGATGACGCAAAGGCGCTGGAACACTTCTGCAGGCGAACGCTCGCACGGCTCGGCGAAGAGCTGTCCCGGCACGGCTTCGAAGAGATCACCGCGGGCAAAGGCCGCGCGCGCGGTCTCGACCGTTGCCTGGTATTCGCCGGGCGCGTGATCGGCAAAGCCCTGCCGCGGCGTCTTGAGATATGGGCTATCAGCGGTCTCGCGTGGCAGGCCCTCGGTCGACCGGCCCTTCCAGCTGAAGTCGTAGCTCAGCACCACGCCGCGGCCGGTGGCGCGGTCATAGGCGAGCAGGCGATCGGGCACATAGAGCACGATGTCGCGCTGGTCCTTTTCGCGCGCGCGCTTCTGCACGAGATCCTCGATCTGGAAGACGAGGTCGTAGGCAAACGCACCGAACAGGCCGAGCAGGCCGTCGTCATTGGCGGAGAAGGCGCTGACGAGATCGCGCACCAGCGACATCACGCTGGCGCGCCGCGTGCGCTGGTCCTCCTCGACCGGCGCATCGCCGCGGATGATGTGGCCTGTAAGCCGCGAGGCCGTCTTCTCGGAGATCACCACGCAAGGCTCGCGCAGGACGTCGGCGAGGAAGGCGATCAGCACCTGCCCGCGCTGGTTCAGCGCTTCGAGCTTGAAATTGACGCCGACGGTTTCGAGCTTGAGCGGCGGATCGGAGAAGCCGAGGTCAAAGCTCTCGTAGCGGCCGGGCACGGTCGTGCCCGACGACAGCACCACGCCGCGGCGGCGGTCGAGCAGGTTGACGAGGTCGTCGAGCCTGCTGGCGCCACCGCTGAACTGCTCCGCCACGCGCGTGATCGCGAGACCCGCGCGGGTCACATAGTCGCTTCTGGCCGGAAGGGCAAAGACAGTCCTGTTCATGTGATCCTCTTGGGCTCCTCTTACGAGACTTGCCGAGGGAACGCCACACAGGACAAACGATCAGGCCGCCGCACTGCGTTGGCGACCTTCGACGATTTGGGAAAAAGAAATCGCACCGGCCACCTCTTAGGAGGTGCGCCACCAACGACGGGATGGGCGGATGACGGTGCTCATGGGGAACTACACACCATGGCACGGCGGCGGCGTCAAGATGGTTGCCGGCGCAGTAGCCCGGATGGCGCGCAGCGCAATCCGGGACCAGCGCCACATTTCGAGACAGCCCGGATTTCGCTTCGCTCCATCCGGGCTACGGATCAATACGCCCCCACCTCATATCCGATCGCCCGGTATCCGGTGTCGGGGACATAGCGGAATTCGAAGGTGAACTCGGAATTGGTGTCATGCCAGGTCAGGGCGCAGCGGCCGTCGGGCAACGATAGCAATTTTGCAGTGTGCAGATGCTTGCCCATGAAGGGCGTGAACAGCGTGTTGTAGCGTTGCAGGAATTCGGCCTCGCTCTTGACCGGCCCGCTCTGGACATCGTGCTTGCCTTCCCCCGACCAATACTCGACCGGAAAAGCGATCAGCTTGACGATACGGTTCTTGTCGTTCGCATTGGCCGCGCTCTCAAAGTCAGTCCGGAAGGCCTGAAATTCCGGCCCGTTGCATGCGGGATCCTTGGCCCAACACGGGGCCGCAAGGCCGGTCACGAACAATGATGCGATCAGGAAGGCTTTCATATGGGATGCTCGGCGCCAATGTGTGTTGGCTCCGACGCGGCAAAGTGCGTGACCGCGCCAAAGCAGCCGCCCAATACCGGGCGGCTTGCCTTGTGTCGCATCAGCGTGCCGCTGCGTTCATCCCAAATGCTTCCTAAAGAACTCCGTCGCGCGGCCCCAGGCGAGCTCGGCGGCCTCGCGGTCGTGCACGGCCTGGCGCTGTTCGTTGACGAAGGCGTGCTCGGCGTCATAGCGGAACAGCTCGAGCGACTTGCCGGCGGCCTTCATGGCCTTCTCGAACGCGTCGACCACTTGCGGCGTGCACCAATCGTCCTTGCTGGCGAAATGCGCCTGGAGTGGGATCTTGACGTCGGCCGGCTTGGCCGCCTGCTCCGGCGGAATGCCGTAGAAGACCACGCCGGCCGCAAGCTCCGGAATCTTGGTGGCGCCGATGATGGTCACGGCACCGCCGAGGCAGAAGCCGGTCAGGCCGACCTTGGCGCCGTTGCGCGCGAGGAATTGCGCGGCGCCGCGCACGGTCTGCGTGGTGGCGTCCATGAAATCGAGCGAGTTCATCTCGCGGCCGGCAGCGTCGGTGTCGTGATAGGGCACCACCGTGCCCTTGTAGAGGTCAGGCGCCAGCGCATCGAAACCCGCAAGCGCGAAGCGGTCGCACAGGCCCTTGATCTGGTCCTGCAGGCCCCACCATTCCTGGATCACGACCACGCCTGGCGCGTTGCCACGCGCGGCATTGGCGAGATAGCCCGACGCATCCTTGCCGTCCGGACGCTTGAAGGTGATGACGGTGCCCATGCTTTCCTCCGACGAGTTCCTGGGGGGCTGTTGGAGGCATTTTGGCGGGTGCGAGCACGATAGGCAATCGCTTCAAACAACACACTCTCGTGCCCCGGATGCAATGCAGTGCGCCGCCCCTCGCGGCGTGGTGCATTGCTGATCCGGGCCCAGCCGTGGATACGCGGCTCTGCGCAGCAGCGTACTGGACGATGCTTCGCATCGCCAGGAACGCTGCAGCGCGTCCGCGACGTGAACGCCCTAACAAAAAAGCCCCCTTGCGGGGGCTTTCCTATTTCTATGGCTATTAAACCGCTCAATGCGCGTCGGCCCAGACCTTCTTCTTGGTGAAGTACATCAATCCCGCGAAGATGATCAGGAAGACGAACACCTGGAAACCGAGCTGCTTGCGCGCTTCCATGTGCGGCTCCGCGGCCCACATCAGGAAGGTGGTGACGTCCTTGGCGTATTGCGCGACCGTGGCCGGCGAGCCGTCGTCAAAGGTGACCTGGCCATCGCTGAGCGGCTTCGGCATCTTGATGGCGTGGCCCGGGAAGTACTTGTTGTAGTAGGAGCCCTCCGGAATGGTCACGCCCTCCGGCACCTTGTCCTCGAAACCCTGCAGGATCGCCGCGACGTAGTCGGGGCCCTGCTCCTGGTACTGAGTGAAGAAGTCGAAGATGAACCACGGGAAGCCGCGCTCATAGGACCGCGCCTTGGTGATCAGCGACAGATCCGGCGGTGCAGCACCGCCGTTCGCCGCGCGAGCCGCCTGCTCGTTCGGGAAGGGCGAGGGGAAGTAATCCGCCGGGCGGCCCGGGCGCTCGAACATCTCGCCCTGGTCGTTCGGGCCGTCCTTGACCTTGTAGTCCGAGGCAAACGCCGCCGCCTGCGCCGGCGAATAGCCGGGTCCGCCGGCTTCCGCGAGGTTGCGGAAGGCGATGTAGGACAGGCCGTGGCAGTTGGAGCAGACCTCCTTGTAGACCTTCAAGCCGCGCTGCAACGCGCCGCGGTCAAACTTGCCGAAAGGGCCTGAAAACGACCATTTCTGCGCCGGCGGCTTGTCCGTGCCTTCGGCGGCGCGGGCATCCTGCAATGTACCCGCAAACAGCGCGCCGGCCGCGATAAGTGCGACGACGACGGAGGCCGCAACCTTTCGACCGTTCGCCAGGACTGACTCGGAGATCGAGTTCGGCACCGGCCGCGGGGTCTCGATACGGGAGAGCAGCGGCAGCACGATCAGGAAATACGCGAAGTAGCAGACCGTCAGGATGCGGCCGGCGATCACGTAGATGCCCTCCGGCGGCTGCGCGCCGAGATAGCCGAGCAGCACGCAGACCACGACGAAGATCCAGAAGAACTGCTTGGCGAGCGGACGATACTTCGAGGACCTCGTCTTGGCGCTGTCGAGCCAGGGCAGGAAGGCCAGCACGATGATCGCCGAGAACATCGCGATGACGCCCGCGAGCTTGTTCGGAATCGAGCGCAGGATCGCGTAGAACGGCAGGTAGTACCATTCCGGCACGATGTGCGGCGGCGTCACGCCCGGGTTCGCCGGGATGTAGTTGTCGGCGTCGCCGAGATAGTTCGGCATGTAGAAGATGAACCAGGAATAGAGGAGCAGGAAGCAGGACACGCCGAAGAGGTCCTTGATCGTAGCGTGCGGCGTGAACGGTACCGTGTCCTTTTCGGTCTTGGCTTCGACGCCGTCCGGATTGTTCTGGCCCGCGACGTGCAGCGCCCAGACGTGCAGCACGACGACGCCCGCGATGATGAACGGCAGCAGGTAGTGCAGCGAGAAGAAGCGGTTCAGCGTCGGGTTGCCGACCGAATAGCCGCCCCACAAGAGCGTCACGATGCTCTCGCCGACATAGGGAAAAGCGGAGAACAGGTTGGTGATGACGGTGGCGCCCCAGAAGCTCATCTGGCCCCACGGCAGCACGTAGCCCATGAAGCCGGTCGCCATCATCAGGAGATAGATGATGACGCCGAGGATCCACAGCACCTCGCGCGGCTCCTTGTAGGAGCCGTAGTACAGGCCGCGCAGCATATGGACATAGACGGCGAAGAAGAACATCGACGCGCCAACCGCGTGCATATTGCGCAGCAGCCAGCCGTAATTGACGTCGCGCACGATCAGCTCGACCGACTTGAAGGCGAGATCGGCATGCGGCGTGTAGTGCATCGCCAGGATGACGCCGGTCAGGATCTGAATCCCGAGCATGAAGGACAGGATGGCGCCGAAGGTCCACCAGTAGTTCAGGTTACGCGGCGTCGGATAGGCGACGAACGAGGAGTGCATAAGACCAAAGATCGGCAGCCGCCGCTCGATCCATTTCAGGGCTGGATTGCTCGGCTGGTAGTCGGAGGGTCCGCTCATGATGCGATCCTGAGGAAATAAACGACGCGACGGCTCGAAGCTTCGGGCGCGGGGTCCGAAGCTCAGCCGATCTGGATTTTGGTGTCGGAGACGAACTGATACGGCGGCACCGTCAGGTTCGCGGGCGCCGGCCCCTGACGGATGCGGCCCGAAGAGTCGTACTGCGAGCCGTGGCAGGGGCAGAAGAATCCGTCGTAATTGCCCTCATGGGCGATCGGGATGCAGCCGAGATGGGTGCAGATGCCGATCACGACGAGCCACTGCTCGTGGCCGGATTTGACCCGGGCATCGTCGGGTTGCGGATCTGGCAGGCTCGCGACGTTCACCGCGCGCGCCTCTTCGATCTGCTTCTTGGTGCGGTGGCTGATGTAGATCGGCTTGCCGCGCCAGAACACCTTGATGTCCTGGCCCTCGGCGACCGGGGTCAGATCGACCTCGATCGGCGCGCCGGCGGCGATCGTCGAGGCGTCCGGATTCATTTGGGAAATGAACGGCCAGAGCGTCGCAACGCCCCCCACGGCCGCTGCTGCCCCCGTTGCAACGAAAAGGAAATCACGGCGTGTCGGATGGTCCGCCGAAGACGCTGTCGTCACGATTCCAACCCTTTCTTCTTATGCGACCGGCGGAACCGCCCCAGGGGGCGCCCAAAGGTCCCCAGAACAGGCTGCCGGCGCCCGCGGCCCCCCGCGGCGGCAGAACTTTGCTTGATCCGCGCGAAAACGAGCGAAACAGCAGTCCAGAATCGTTCTATTGGCACCCTTGCCGGGCAAGCGCAAGCCCGCTATCGGCGCGGAAGCGTGCAATGCACGAATTCCGCGGCTAGCGATGTTTTATTGAGACATTTCCGGCCCGCAACCAGCCCCCGTCATGCCCATGCAGATAGCGCTTTTCCAGCCCGACATCCCCCAGAACACCGGCACGATTCTCAGGCTCTGTGCCTGTCTGGACATGGCCGCCCATATCATCGAGCCGGCAGGCTTTCCCGTCTCCGACCGCTTGTTCCGCCGGGCGGGAATGGACTATCTGGACCAGGTCAGCGTGACCCGTCACGACTCCTGGTCGAAATTCGAGGCATGGCGCAGGGAACAAGGACACCGGCTGCTGCTGTTCACCACGAAGGGCGCGACCAACTATCTTGATTTTCGCTACCAGCCGTCGGACATCCTGCTGCTCGGGCGTGAGAGCGCAGGGGTCACCGACGAGGTGGTGGCGGGTGCGGATGCGCGGCTCGTCATCCCGATCAAGCCGGGGCTGCGCTCGCTCAATGTGGCGATGACCGCGGCGATGGCCGCAGGCGAAGCGCTGCGGCAGACCCGCTATGTTCAAGCTTAGCGTTTCAAGGAGTGGATGGTGAGTTACGCGGTCAAGGAGATCTTCCTGACGCTGCAAGGTGAAGGCGCCCATGCCGGGCGCGCGGCGGTGTTCTGCCGCTTTGCCGGCTGCAACCTCTGGAGCGGCCGCGAGGCCGACCGCGCCGGCGCCGTCTGCCAGTTCTGCGACACCGACTTCGTCGGTACCGATGGCACGCTGGGCGGACGCTACGCGGCCGCGGAAGACCTTGCTGCGACGATCGCCGCGCAATGGACGGGAACCCAAGAAAGGCATCGAGGGAACCGTTATGTCGTGCTGACCGGTGGCGAGCCGCTCTTGCAGGTAGACGCCCCGCTGGTCGATGCGCTACACGCGAACGGCTTCGAGATCGGGGTCGAAACCAACGGTACGATCCTCCCGCCTGATGGCCTCGACTGGATCTGCGTCAGTCCGAAAGCGGGAAGCGATCTCGTCGTGCGGCGCGGTCACGAGCTGAAGCTGGTCTATCCGCAAGCGCAGGCGCTGCCGGAAGCGTTCGAAGGCCTCGCCTTCGAGCGGTTCTCGCTGCAACCAATGGACGGGCCAGACGTGGCCGAGAACACCGCGCGCGCCATCGACTATTGCCTGCGCCACCCGCAATGGCGGCTCAGCGTGCAAACACACAAGACGCTTGGCATCAGGTAGCTGGCATCAGACAGGACTGACGTTCACAAGATGTGGGAATTGACCAAATCGTTCCGCTTCGAGGCGGCGCACTCGCTGTCGGGCACGACCTTTGGCGCAGCGAGCGAAGAGATTCACGGCCACTCCTTCCGCGCCGAGGTGAGCTTGCGCGGCACACCGGATCCGGTGACCGGCATGGTGATCGATCTCGGCCTCCTTCAGCGCGCGATCGAGGATGTGCGCCTGACGCTGGACCACAAGTTCCTCAACAAGATCGAGGCGCTGGGTAATCCGACGCTGGAAAACCTCTCGCGCTTCGTCTGGGAGCGCCTTGCGCATCTCGGCGGGCTGACCCGCGTCAGCATCCATCGCGACAGTTGCAACGAGAGCTGCACCTATTACGGTCCGCAAGGCTAGATTCGTAGATTTCGTAGGGTGGGCAAAGCGAAAGCGAGCCCACCTCTTTGGCAACCGCGATGACGGTTGCAGAAGTGGCGGGCACGGCGCAAGAGCGCCTTTGCCCACCCTACGCGACACTCCGCTTGGCTAGCGACGGGAATTGCATATGGACGTTTCGATGATCGAGGAGCGCAAGACGCGGGTACGGAGCTGGTTCGAATCCCTGCGCGACGACATCTGCGCAAGCTTCGAGCGGCTGGAGGACGACGCGCCGCAAGGTCTCTATCCCGGTGCGGCGGGGCGCTTCGTGCGCACGCCGTGGCAGCGCACCGACCACTCTGGCGCGCCCGGCGGCGGCGGCGTGATGTCGATGATGTACGGCCGCCTGTTCGAGAAGGTCGGCGTGCACTGCTCGACCGTGCACGGCGAGTTCGCGCCCGAGTTTCGCGCGCAGATCCCCGGCGCGGCGGAGGATCCGCGGTTCTGGGCGTCGGGCATCTCGCTGATCGCGCACATGCGTAATCCGAACGTGCCGGCGGTGCATATGAACACGCGGTTCGTCGTCACGACGAAAGCCTGGTTCGGCGGCGGCGCCGATCTGACGCCCGTGCTCGACCGGCGGCGCACGCAGGAGGATGCCGACGCGATCGCCTTCCACACCGCGATGCAGGAAGCCTGTGGCGGGCCGAACGGCGTCGCCGACTACGACAAGTACAAGAAATGGTGCGACGAGTATTTCTATCTGCCGCACCGGAAAGAGGCCCGCGGCATCGGCGGCATCTTCTACGACTGGCATGACAGCGGCGATTGGGAAGCCGATCTCGCCTTCACAAAGGACGTCGGCCGTGCCTTCCTGAAGATCTATCCGGAACTCGTGCAGCGCAATTTCGCGACCGCCTGGACGCCTGCCGATCGCGAGGAGCAGTTGGTCCGGCGCGGACGCTATGTCGAGTTCAACCTGCTCTACGACCGCGGCACGATCTTCGGGCTCAAGACCGGCGGCAACGTGGATTCGATCCTGTCCTCGCTGCCGCCGGAAGTGAAATGGCCATGACATCGATGAAGACCGCAAAGCCCCTCCCCCGCGCCATGCTGATCGACATGGATGACACCATCCTGTCGGCCTATGGGCGTCCCGAGATCGCCTGGAACACGATCGCAACCGAGTTCGCGGCCGAGCTCGCACCGTTGCCACCGGAGCAGGTCGCAGCAGCCGTTCTGACGTTTGCGCGGAATTTTTGGGCCAATGCGGAAGCCGCCTGGCGGCTCAAGCTCGGCGAGGCGCGGCGGCTGACGGTGAAAGGCGGTTTCGCAGCGCTCGCCGCAAGCGGGCACCGCGCCCTGCCCGACGATCTCGCGGTCCGCCTCGCCGACCGCTTCACCACTTATCGCGAAGAGGAGATGTTCGTCTTCCCCGGCGCGCACGAAGCGATCGACCGGCTGAAGGCGCTTGGGGTCAAGCTCGCGCTGGTGACCAATGGCGCTGCCGACATGCAGCGCGCCAAGGTCGAGCGTTTCGAGCTGACCCACCGCTTCGACCACATCCAGATCGAGGGCGAGCACGGTTTCGGCAAGCCCGAGGAGCGCGCCTATCTGCACGCGATGGATGCGCTCGGTGTCACCCCCGATGATACCTGGATGGTCGGCGACAATCTCGAATGGGAGGTCGTGACGCCGCAGCGGCTCGGCATCTACGCCATCTGGATGGACGTGCATGGCGAGGGCCTACCCCAGGGATCGCCGGTGAAGCCCGACCGCATCATCCGCTCTCTGGCCGAGCTGTTGCCCCACGAACCCTAACCGCTTCCTCAAGTGAAATTCTTCACAGATCGCAATCCGGGATTGCGGTACGATCGCGCTCGGGCGCGACGAGGTCGAGGCGCGGACGGAGGCAGCGATGCAGGACGTTCCAAAGGAGACGAAGCGCGCGCAGGCGCCTGCCAAGAAGCCGGGCCTGTGGGACAGCATCCAGTCCTGGGACAGTCGCCTCTCGGTCACCAAGGGACTGACCATCGTCACCCTGCTCACCGGATTCTTCGGCGGCTACTTCCAGTACCTCAATTCCTACGAGGAGAAGGTCGGCGAGCAGGCCAAGGCGGACATGGCGGCAGCGACCTCGACCTTCATCGAGATCTCGAACGCCTTCGCCGAGGTCCAGATGCTTCAGGAGAGCATCCTCGCCGACTATGCCGAGGCTCGAACGGCCAAGGCAGACGCTGCCGTCGTGCAAGTGGACGCGAAGGCTGCGTCCGACCTCGCTTCGGACTATTCCAAGGCGCGGACCACGCTGCGACAGAACGGGCTCGTCTTTGCGCGCAAAGCGGAGATCTATATCGATTGGCCGAGCGATCTCAGCCGCGATCCGGCCGCCCCGCGCACCCTCGACCAGGACCCGCTCACGGACACGCTGCTGACCGAGTACAATTTCGACTGCGACGCAGAAGCCAACCTCCCGCACTTCAAGGGAGCCATCTACGACGGCAGCGAACACGGGCCGCCGAACGAGGAGTTGTGCACGGACCCCACGGCCAATGGACCGAAGGCCTACGTCGATCTTTGTGCCAGGCAGCCGGGCAGCGGCGCGGTCGATCCTTTGCGGAAGGTGGTCAACATCAACTGGTGGAGCGCCAAGCACCACGTGCTGATCATGCATCATTGCTTCGAGGCGCTGCGGGGCAGGCCTGGCGCCGCAGTCGATATGAACCAGAGCGGGAAACAGGCACTTCCAAAGCAGCAGGAAGACTACAAGGAGCGCCTTAACACGCAGGCCCGACGCATCGATGCATACATGACGCTGACGATGGCCCAGCTCGAGCGTATCAGGGTGAAATACCGTCCATCCGGTTTCCTCTGCCACGTTCCGCTGGCGCGCGATGCCATCGGTTTGTTCAGCGACCAGTGCACGCCGATCCGGACCGCGGTGAACGAGCGCGGCTGAGGTCATCCACAGGAACGAAGTCCCTCTCCCGATCCGTGATCGGCATGTCATGACGGCTTGCTAGCGTTGAGCCGTGTGGATCAACACGGAGGACAAATCCATGGAACTGAAAGCCGGCGATGTCGTGATGCTGAAATCCGGCGGCCATCCGCTGACCGTCGTCGAGGTCAAGGAGGAGGACGTGCTCTGCCTCTGGATGGGCATGGAGGGCAGCCTGTTTCGCGAGACGCTGCCGCTCGCCGTGCTCGAGCAGGCCGACCCCGAAGAGGACGAAGACGACGAGGATGAGGAAGAGGACGAAGAGGAAGACGACGAGGACGAGGAATAGGCGCGGCCAAGCTCGATCGCGGTCCAGGAGAATATCACCTGGACCGCGACGTTCCGGAAAGCGCGATCAGATCGGGGTCGCCCAGACTTTGGGACCTCCAAAAACCTCGAAAACAACCCCATGCAAAGTAGCCGGCGACTGTCGACGCGACGCCTTGCGGATTTTACGAAATAACTTGACGCGTCGGGCAAATCACATGCATGATGCCATCATCGCGACATTTGGGATGACCGCCCCCGATCTCGTCATGCCTTAGCTGACGAGTTGCTTCACCGCAGCCGAGATCATCACGAGCCCGCCCGTGATCACCGCGACATCGAGGATCGCGGCGTGGATATGCACCGGCATCCGCTCGACAAAGGCCTTTGCCAGGAACGCGCCAGGCACCGCCATCCCGCCGATCAGGAGCGCGAACGCCAGCACCTGCGCGGTCACCGCGCCGGCGAGACCAAACACCGAGATCTTGATGAGGCCGGTGCCGAGCGAGATCATCGCGTCGGTCGCGATCACCGCCGCGCCTTCGAGGCCGGCGGCCATCAGCAGCGAGAGCAGGATGACGCCCGAGCCCGAGGTGCCGCCGACCAGCACGCCATAACCGACCGAGCCCGCCGCAAGACCTGTATTGCCGATCTTGACCTGGCGGCGGCGCAGCACGCGGCGCAGCGGCACGCTCAGGATCAGCATGGTGCCGATCACCAGCGCCGCGCCGGCATTGGTGAGGCGCGTGTAGCCGTAGGCGCCGAGCGCCGTCGTCAGCGCCGCGCAGGCGAGCACGACGAGCGCGCGGCGGCGATCGGCATAGCTGACATAGGCAATCGCGCGGCTGAGATTGGTGAAGATCGCCGAGATCGCGATGATGGGCACCACGGGCTCGGCGCCGACCATCGGCACCAGCACCAGAGGCATCAGGGCGCCGGTGCCGTAGCCTGCGAGCCCGCCGATGATCGAAGCAAACAATGCCATCAACGCGACCAGCAGGAGCTGCAAAATCGAGATATCGGCGAAGGCTGAGACGATCGTCACGTTCTCTGATCGCGGCTGACGCGTGCCGCAGCTTGATCGGCGATGGAAGCGAGCGCCGCCTCCTCTAGGGGAAAATCCGCGGCAAGCCAAGCATCCTCGGCGAGCGTCAACACATGCCCGAGCGCGGGCCCTTCCGCCATGCCGCGCGCGATGAAGTCGGCGGCTTTCAGCGGGAATTTCGGCGGCATCCAGCGTTGCGGCAGCTCGGCAAGCTCACGCCAGCGTGCGGAATTCGAATCGCCACCGTCCCTCGCCCAGGCCAGCAACACACGATCGTGATAGCGCTCGACGCCTAACCGATAGAGCAGCCGCCGCGCATTGGTCTCGTCCTTGTTGGCGAACCGCCACCAGCGGTGTCCCATCGAATCCAGCGCCTTGGCCTCCGCATTGCTGAGCCTCAACCGCGACGCGACGCGCTTGGCATCCTCGGTGACGGCGACGGTCAGCGCCGCGAGACGCCGGGTCGCGCTCGCCGGTAGGCCGAGTTCGTGCTCGATCGCGATCATGCTCGCCAGCGGGCCGGTATAGGCGACGCCGCCGACCAACGATTGGAGCAGGCCGCCGTCGGCCATGGCGAACGTCGCAGCTGCAGCGCCGCCTGCGACGAGCAGCTTGAGCATTTCCATGCGCACCCGCTCGGCCGAGAGACCGGCCAGCCCGGCGCGGCCGCGAATACAGGCGAGATAGCCGTCGCGATCCGGCTCACCGGCGCCGAAGGCGGCGTGGATGCGGAAGAAGCGCAGGATGCGCAGGTAATCTTCGGCGATGCGCTGGTCGGGATCGCCGATGAAACGCACGCGCCGCAGCGCAACGTCGGCAAGCCCGCCGACATAGTCGTGCACGACGCCCTTCGCGTCGACCGACAGCCCGTTCATGGTGAAGTCGCGCCGCTCGGCGTCCCTCACCCAGTCGCGGCCGAACGCGACCTTGGCCTTGCGGCCGAAGGTCTCGGTGTCCTCACGCAGCGTCGTGACCTCGTACGGGTGCCCGTCGATCACGAGCGTGATGGTGCCGTGGTCGATGCCGGTCGGCACGCTCTTGATGCCGGCGCTCTTTGCCCGCCGCATCACTTCCTCCGGCAATGCGGTGGTCGCGATGTCCATGTCCCCCGGCCGCAAGCCGAGCAGTGCGTTGCGCACGGCGCCGCCGACCACGCGCGCCTCCTCGCCGTCCGCGTTCAGGAGCTTCAGGACGCGCGCGGTCCCGCCGGAGGTCAGCCATCGGGCATCGGCAAGCAGGGGCTCCGCGCTCATCTGCCAGCCCCTATTTCTCGACGCCCGGCACGAGCCGGCCGTTCTCGACATGCGCGGGGACATAGGTCGAGTTCGGCGATGCGCCGGTGAAATGTGCAAGCCCGACCAGGCTTGCGATCACCAGCACCAGCGCAACCAGCCCGAGGCGGGCGATGGTGTAGACCGGCCAGGACGACTGCACCAATAGGCCCGAGCGGCTCGCGACCAGGAACAAGGCATAGACCGCGAAGGGAACGAGGAAGATTCCGATCTCGGTCAGCGCCGGCCGGATCATGGCAAATAGATCCGCTCATACAGCACACGCAATATCCCGGCGGTCGCCCCCCAGATGTACCGCTCGGCAAACGGCATCGCGTAATAGAAGCGCTCCATGCCCCGGAATTCCTTGCTGTGCACCTGGTGGTTCGCCGGATTCATCAGGAAGGATAGCGGCACCTCGAAGGCGTCATCAACCTCGGAATGGTTGATCACAAGCTCAAATCCCGGCCGCACCCTTGCGACCGTCGGCAGGATACGGAAGCCGAAGGCGGTACCGTAGAGATCGAGATAGCCGACCGGCTCGACGAAGTCGCGCGGCAGGCCGACCTCTTCCTCGGCCTCGCGCAGCGCCGCATCGCGCGGCGAGGCGTCAATTGCGTCGATCTTGCCGCCGGGAAACGCGATCTGCCCGGCATGGTCGTTCAGATGCGCCGAGCGCTGCGTCAGCAGCACGGTCGGCTCGGGCCTATCGATGACCGGGATCAGGACCGCCGCGGGGCGCACCGGCTGCTCGCGCGCAACGATCTCGAGCATCTTGTCGGTGCCGGGATCACCCGACATCGGCACGATGTTGGGATCATAGAGGGCGGACGGCACGTCGAAGGTCAGCCGCGCCTTGGAGCGGGCGAAAAAATCCGCCGCGCCCAACCGGACGGGTTCGTCCTTCAGAAACGGCTTGGTCAAAGCGCGGCCCTCACCTGCTCAGCATCCGCCATGGCGAAGAATTCGCCGGCCGACTCGACACCGAACATTGGCTGGCCATCGATCATCCGCTCCTCGCCCATGTCAACCAGATCGTAATAGAGCGCGCGTGTCACCTTGGCCCAAAGGTCAGAGCGCACGTGCAGATAGGGTGTCAGCCCGCCATCGGCTGCTTGCTCGAAGCGCAAGCGATGCGCAGCATCGCACCTCACCCAGTCGTCGACATTGGTGCGGAAGCTCAGCACGCGATGGTCGCCTTCGCCCTCCTTCTGCATCTCGACCGCCATGAACGGCGCGTCATCGACGCGAATCCCGACCTTCTCCACGGGCGTGACGAGAAAGTGCTTGTCCCCTTCGCGTTTTAGGATAGTCGAGAACAGGCGCACCAGCGCCGGGCGACCGATGGGCGTCCCCATGTAGAACCACGTACCATCGGAGGCGATTCGAATGTCGAGATCGCCGCAGAATGGCGGATTCCACAGATGAACCGGCGGTAACCCTTTTTGGGCAGCGCCGGCGTTCTTGGCGGCGGCAGTCAGCCCGTCAAGACCCCGATTGCTGCTCTGCCCTTGCTTCGCCATGGTTTGCCCTGACTTTGTCTTTGGCACGATTGGTGCAGGTCTACGTTGTACCTCGGTGAGCGGTTCCACACCGGAATCATCCGGTGTGCAAGGTCGCCACTTCGTGATGCCGTACATATCCCGAAGCCGATAAGGTGGGGATAGGTTAATTCAGCGAATACAGGGCCTTCCTGCAAGTCTAGCATGGGGCCCGAGACGTGACATGTCGTGAGCTATCATGTCACGAGCTGACATGCATGAGATGACGACGCAGGCAAGCCGCGTGAACGGCTTAAGGAGCTGACGGATGGCGGAAAGTGTCGAAAAACTCGAAGACGTGATCGTCCGCTCGGCGGAGCAGGTGTCGGGACAGATTCGCGCCGCCAAGGACGCGATCGCAACCGTCATCTTCGGCCAGGATCGCGTGATCGAGAATACGCTGGTGACGATCCTCTCCGGCGGTCATGCGCTGCTGATCGGCGTGCCCGGTCTTGCCAAGACCAAGCTGGTCGAGACGCTCGGCGTCACGCTCGGTCTCGATGCCAAGCGCATCCAGTTCACGCCCGACCTGATGCCGTCGGACATTCTCGGCGCCGAAGTGCTCGACGAGAGCACTGCCGGAAAACGCTCCTTCCGCTTCATCGCCGGTCCGGTCTTCGCGCAGCTCCTGATGGCCGACGAAATCAACCGCGCCAGCCCGCGCACGCAGTCCGCGCTCCTGCAAGCGATGCAGGAGCAGCACATCACCGTCGCCGGCGCGCGTCATGACCTGCCGAAGCCCTTCCACGTGCTCGCCACGCAAAACCCGCTGGAGCAGGAAGGTACCTATCCGCTGCCGGAAGCACAGCTCGACCGCTTCCTGATGGAGATCGACGTCGACTATCCCGATCGCGACGCCGAGCGGCGCATCCTGTTCGAGACCACCGGCGCCGAAGAAACGCTGGCAAAGGGATCGATGGCGGCGGATGCGCTGATCGCGGCCCAGCGGCTGGTGCGGCGCCTGCCGGTCGGCGATTCCGTGGTAGAGGCGATTCTGTCGCTGGTGCGCTCGGCGCGTCCCGGCCCCGACGGTGGCGACACCGGCAAGCTGATTGCCTGGGGACCGGGTCCTCGCGCCAGCCAGTCGCTGATGCTGGCGGTGCGCGCACGCGCGCTGCTCGACGGCCGCCTCGCGCCGTCGATCGACGATGTGCTCGACCTCGCCGAGCCGGTGCTGAAGCACCGCATGGCGCTGACGTTCCAGGCGCGCGCCGAAGGCCGCACGATTCCGGACGTGATCCGGCAATTGAAGACACGGATCGGTTGATGGCCGCAGACAACGGGCACACAGCGAAGGAGATCATTGCGATCCGACGTGCCGATGGCGAAAGCCGTACGCTCGCCGCTTCGCTGCCGCGCCTGGTGCTCGAGGCCCGCCGCATTGCCGCCAACGTCATCCACGGCCTGCATGGCCGCCGTCGCGCCGGCTCGGGCGAAAGTTTTTGGCAGTATCGCCGCTTCGTTTCCGGCGAGCCGTCGCAGAACGTCGACTGGCGCCGCTCGGCGCGTGACGACCATCTCTATGTCCGCGAGCAGGAATGGGAAGCCGCGCACACCGTGTGGATCTGGCCCGACCGTTCGCCCTCGATGGCGTTCGCATCCAGACAGGCGCGCGACTCCAAGCTCGAGCGCACGCTGATCGTGGCATTCGCGCTGGCCGAACTGCTCGTCTCCGGCGGCGAGCGCGTCGGCATCCCCGGCCTGATGGCGCCGACCGCGAGCCGCAGTATCATCGACAAGATGGCGCAGGCGATGCTGCATGACGATTCCGAACGGCCGAGCCTGCCGCCGCCCTTCGTGCCCTCGGCGCTTGCCGAGACGGTGGTGCTGTCCGATTTCTGGTCGCCGATCGCGGAGATCAGGAGCATGCTTGCAGGGCTCTCCGGCTCCGGCGCCCATGGCACGCTGGTGCAGATCGTCGATCCGGCCGAGGAGACGTTCCCCTATTCCGGCCGCGTCGAATTCGTCGAGCCCGAGGGTTTTGGCGCGATCACGGCAGGGCGCGCCGAAAGCTGGGCCCAGGACTACACCGCGCGGCTCGCGCTGCATCG
Organism: Bradyrhizobium sp. UFLA05-109; assembly: GCF_054185165.1. Lineage (NCBI taxonomy): Bacteria > Pseudomonadati > Pseudomonadota > Alphaproteobacteria > Hyphomicrobiales > Nitrobacteraceae > Bradyrhizobium > Bradyrhizobium sp. UFLA05-109. The sequence continues at coordinate 24,751 of NZ_JBBIAR010000029.1, forward strand.
CGACCAGATCCGCGACGAGACCAACAAGCTCGACTGGCTGTTCGCCACCCACGTCACCGATCGCTCCGCCGCCGAACTGCTGTTGTTCCTGCATGCCGGCATGCAGGTCAGCAAATCGGGCGCGCGCTCCACCACCGTCAAAGCGGGGCCCGCCGCATGATCGGAAGCCTGCCGCTCGCCTTCACCGAACCGCTGCTCCTGATCGGGCTCGTCAGCCTGCCGGTGCTGTGGTGGCTGCTGCGCGTGATGCCGCCGCGGCCGCGCCGCGTCGAATTCCCGCCGACACGCCTGTTGTTCGACATCGCGCCGAAGGAGGAGACGCCCTCGCGCACGCCCTGGTGGCTCACTGCGCTGCGTCTGCTCGCCGCGGCGCTGGTGATCTTCGCCGCCGCCGGCCCGATCTGGAATCCGCAGACCGGCCTTGCCGGCAGCAAGGCGCCGCTGATGATCATGTTCGACGACGGCTGGAGCGCGGCCTCGAACTGGGATGCGCGGATCAAGGCCGCCGACGAGCTGATCGCGAATGCCGACAGCGACCGCCGCGCCATCGCGCTGGTGCCGCTCTCAGAGCCGAACCGCGACATCACGCTGATGCAGGCAGGCGCAGCGCGCGTTGCGCTGCGGCAACTCACACCAAAACCCTATTCCATCGAGCGCGTTGAAATTCTCACCGCGATCGATCGTTTCCTCAAGGCAACCGGCGATTGCGAGATCGCCTGGCTCTCGGACGGTGTCGATACCGGACGCGGCGAGGAATTCCTGCAAGGCCTGACCAAGACGATTGGAGACCGCAGCTTGACGGTGTTTGAAGGCGGCACGCCCTCGCCGCTGGCGCTGGTCGCAGCCGAGAACGCAGCCGCCAAGATGGTCGTGAAGGTGCTACGTACCGACAGCGGCATTGCCGCCGGCTCCGTGCGCGCGCTGGACCAGAAGGGATCGCCGATCGGCGAAGCCCGCTACACCTTCGCCCCGCAGGACAAAGAGACTGAGGCGTCGTTCGACCTTCCGGTCGAGCTGCGCAACGACATCACCCGGCTCGAGATCTCCGGCGAGCATTCCGCGGGCGCCGTGCAACTGCTCGACAAGCGCTGGCGCCGCCGCGCCATCGGCATCGTCTCCGGCGCAACCAGCGAGACTGCGCAGCCATTGTTGGCGCCGACCTTCTATCTCACCCGCGCGCTGGCGCCGTTCGCCGATGTGCGTCTCGCCGACAAGGGCGCGCCGCAGCAGGGCATCACGCAATTTCTCGACCAGAAGCTGCCGATGATCATCCTGGCCGATGTCGGCACCATCGCACCCGAAATCCGCGAGCGCCTCAACGCCTGGGTCGATCAGGGTGGCGTGCTGGTGCGCTTCGCAGGTCCCCGCCTCGCGCAGGCCGAGGACGACCTCGTGCCGGTGAAGCTGCGCAAGGGCGGCCGCACGCTCGGCGGCAGCCTGACCTGGGAGAAGCCGCAGCATCTCGCGGCCTTCACCGCGGACGGACCGTTCGCCGGCGTACCTGTGCCGAAGGACGTCACCGTGAGCCGTCAGGTGCTCGCGGAGCCGGACGCAGTGCTTGCGACCAAGAGCTGGGCCTCGCTCGAAGACGGCACGCCGCTCGTCACGGGCGAGCATCGCGGCAAGGGAATCGTAAGCCTGTTCCACGTCAGCGCCGACATGCGCTGGTCCGATCTGCCGATGTCGGGCACATTTGTCGAAATGCTGAGGCGGATCGTCGACATGTCCGGCTACACCTCCAAGCCAGGCGCCGGCGTTGCCGGTGAAGCCAGCACCGAGACGGTGGCGCCGCTGCACATCCTCGACGGCTTTGGTGCCTTCGGTCCGCCACCGGCGACCGCCAAGCCGTTGTCGGCCGATTACCGCGACCGCGCCACATCAGATCATCCGCCCGGCTTCTACGGCCCGGCCGAGGGACCACTGGCCGTGAACACGCTCGCCGCCGCCGACCGCATCGCCCCGCTCAACACCGCGAGCCTGCGTGCCCGGCACGCGACCTATACCAACGCCGAGCCGCGCGACCTGCGCGGCTGGCTGCTCTCGAGCTCGCTCGCGCTGTTCCTGATCGACGCCATCATCGTCGCCCTGCTCGGCGGCGGCCTCGCCGCGCTCCTGCGCCGGCGCGCGGCGCCCGCCGTGCTCGCGATCGGACTGGTGCTCGCCAGCCTCACGTCGCCCGCACCATCGCGGGCCGACAGCGCTACCGACGATTTTGCGATGAAAGCGGTGTCGCAGACACGCCTTGCCTACGTCGTCACGGGCAATGCCGACGTCGACTCCATCGTGAAAGCCGGCTTGTCCGGGCTGACGCTGTTCCTGGCGCAGCGCACCGCGCTCGAGGCCGGCGATCCCGTCGGCGTCGATCCGGCGCGTGACGAGCTCGCCTTCTTCCCGCTGATCTACTGGCCGATCGTTCCCGGCGCGCCGAAGCCACCGCAGGACGCCATCAACAAGATCGACGCCTACATGAAGCAGGGCGGCACGGTGATCTTCGACACCCGCGACGCCGTCGAAGCCTCGCCCGGCGAGAACGGCGCCTCGCAGACACCCGGCATGCAGGCACTGCGCGAGATCCTGTCCTCACTCGACGTGCCCGAGCTCGAGCCGGTGCCGCGCGAGCACGTGCTGACCAAGACCTTCTATCTGCTGCGCGACTTCCCCGGCCGCTTCAACACCGGGCAGACCTGGGTCGAGACCCTGCCGCGCGAGGAAGAGGACGACAGCGCACAGCGCCCGGCGCGTGGCGGCGACGGCGTCTCGCCGATCATCATCACCTCGAACGATCTCGCGGGAGCCTGGGCGATCCGTCCCGATGGCCAGCCGATGCTGCCGATGGCGCCGGGCGAGCCGCGTCAGCGCGAATTCGCCTTCCGCGCCGGCGTCAATATCGTGATGTACACGCTGACCGGCAACTACAAGGCCGACCAGGTGCACGCGCCGGCGCTGATCGAGCGGCTCGGGCAATAGGAGCGACATGAATTACGGCATCGCGTTCACGCCGCTTGTCCCTGCGATCGTCCTGTGGATCGCGCTCGCCGCGATCGTGGTCATCGCAGTCCTCTTGCTGCTGGCCCGCGCGCGTGGCGCGGCGGTGCGTGTCGCCGCACTCGCGCTGTTCCTGCTTGCGCTCGCCAATCCCTCCTTCACCCGCGAGGACCGCGATCCCCTCACCTCGGTCGCTGCCGTCGTCGTCGACAAGAGCCCTAGCCAGAACTTTGGCAACCGCACCAAGGAGGCCGCTCAGGCGCAGGAGGCGCTGGTCGACAGCCTGAAGCGGATCAAAGGCCTCGAGGTGCGAGTCGTCGAGGCCGGACAGGCCGACGGCGAGACCGACGGCACGAAACTGTTCGGTGCCCTCGCCTCGGCGTTGTCGGACGTGCCGGTCGACCGCGTCGCCGGCGCATTCCTGATCACCGACGGCCGCGTGCACGACATCCCCGCGAACGCCGCGGCGCTCGGCTTCCAGGCGCCGGTGCACGCGCTGATCACCGGCCAGAAGAACGAGCGCGACCGCCGGATCGCGATCACAGCCGCGCCGCGCTTCGGCATCGTCGGCCAGACCCAGACCATCACCTACCGGCTCGACGACCAGGGCGTGACTGGCGATCGCGCCAAGGTCACGGTGCGCCGCGACGGCGAGACGATCAACGAGCGCACGCTGTCGAGCGGCCAGACCGCAAGCGTCGACGTCGACATCAAGCATGCCGGCCCGAACATCGTCGAGATCGAGGCCTCGCCGCTCGATAACGAGCTGACGCCGGTCAACAACCGCGCCGTGGTGGCGATTGACGGCGTGCGCGACAAGCTGCGCGTGCTGCTGGTCTCCGGTGAGCCGCATTCTGGCGAGCGCACCTGGCGCAACCTGCTGAAGTCCGACGCCAGCGTCGATCTCGTGCATTTCACGATTTTGCGTCCGCCGGAGAAGCAGGACGGCACGCCGATCAACGAATTGTCGCTGATCGCGTTTCCAACCCGCGAACTGTTCCAGCAGAAGATCAACGAATTCCAGTTGATCATTTTCGACCGCTATGCCCGCCAGGGCGTGCTGCCGATCGCCTATTTCGACAACATCGCACGCTACGTCCGCTCGGGTGGCGCGGTGCTGGTCTCGGCCGGGCCCGACTATGCCTCGAACACCAGTATCTGGCGCACGCCGCTGGACTCCGTGCTGCCGGCCGAGCCGGTCGGCGTCACCGAGAAGCCGTTCTATGCGCATCTCTCCGACACCGGTAAGCGCCATCCGGTGACGCGCGGCCTCGAAGGCTCTAACTCGGAGCCGCCGCATTGGAGCCGCTTCTTCCGCACCGTCGACACCAGGAATGCGACGGGCTCGCCGGTGATGACCGGCGCCGACGGCAAGCCGCTGTTGTTCCTTTCGCGCTTCGGCGAGGGACGCGTCGCACTTCTCCTCTCCGACCACATCTGGCTATGGGCGCGCGGCTATGAAGGCGGCGGCCCGCATCTCGACCTGCTGCGGCGAATGTCGCACTGGCTGATGAAGCAGCCGGATCTCGACGAGGAAGCGCTGCGCCTTCAGGTGCAGGGCAAGGATCTCGTCGTGGTGCGCCAGACGATGTCCGACAGCGTGCAGCCGGTGACGGTGACCTCGCCCTCCGGCGTGACGCGCGACCTGACGCTGAACGCCGGCGACCCTGGCGAATGGCGCGCGAGCCTGCCGGCCAGCGAGCTTGGTCTCTGGCAGGCCACCGACGGCACGCTGAAGGCGCTGATCAATGTCGGCCCGACCAATCCGAAGGAATTTTCGGAAGTCACCTCGACCGCCGAGACGCTGAAACCCCTGACGCAGGCGACCGGGGGCGACGCCGTGCGCGTCGTCGACGGATCGAGCGTCGAGCTGCCGCGCGTCGTGCCGGTGCGCTCGGCTAGCGTCTTCCACGGCGACGGCTGGATGGGGGTCAGGATGCGCGATGCCAGTGTGGTGAAGGGCGTCGGCGTGCTGCCGATCTTCGCCGGGCTGATCGGGCTGCTGCTCCTGCTCGGCGCGTTCGCCGCGACCTGGGTGCGCGAAGGGCGCTAGAGCGCACGCATACCGTTGCATGAAGATCACAGCGGGAGGCCGGCCACAGCCGTCGCGCCTCCCGCGGTTGACACGCGCACTGCGATCCTCGATGTTACATTGTAACATCGTGATGGCCGGGGGGACTGGCCGCCGCGATGCGGGGTGCGTTTTTCGAATGAAGTGGTTCCGGTCGAACATCAGGCACGGCGCCCGGCTCGCGATCTTCGCGATGCTGGTGCAGTTCGCGCTGACCTTCGGCCACAGCCACTCGTTCGCGAAAGCCGCGCCGCTGCTCCAGTCGTCGCAACAGGCGAGCGGCATCGCGTCCGTTGATCGTGCAGCGCTCCAGAAGCAGGCACCGGCCAAGCCCGACCACGACCAGCAGGGCGACGACAATTGCGCGATCTGCGCCGTGGTCTCGATGGCGAGCACCGTCGTGTTCGCGACGCCGCCGCTGCTGCATCTGCCGCAGGCGGTCGAATTCCTCTACCGCACCACCGACGCCGAATTCATCCATCTGAAATCGGCCGGCCACGCGTTCCAGCCGCGCGCCCCTCCCGCTTCCTGATCTCCGTCGATTGAACCGCCCTACGGGTTGCCGCCGTCGCGCGCGCAAGCCTCCGTCGGGCTTTCGAGGATTGATCCGCCGCATGTCGGCGGCAGGCGCTCGTAGTCGAAGCCGGATTTCGGCCGCGCCTCATCGGAATCAGGACAATGTTGGTATCTTCAGGACCCCGCTTCGCGGGCGCAGGCGTGGCCACGCTCACGCTTTTCTATCTCAACAGCACCGCCGCGGCGCAGACGGACGCGCCGAGCGCCGCCACCACCCTGCCCAGCGTCGAGGTCACCGCCCCGCCGCGCGCGCATCCGTCGCATCCACCAAAGGTTCGCACCGTACGTAAGCGTCTCCAGGCGCCCGAAACGCCGCCGCCGACCGAGGCGCAGACCGTAGCCCGCCAGAATGCGACGTTCGACCAGACCCGCGACAACCTCGTCGCCCCCATCGGCGCCACATCGCACACGATGAATCGCCAGGCGATCGAGGCGCTGCCCCAGGGCAACAATGCGACGCTGGACAAGGTGCTGCTGCAATTCCCCGGCGTGACCCAGGATTCGGCGGCCAGCGGCGAGCTGCACGTGCGCAACGAGCACGCCAATTTGCAGTACCGCATCAACGGCATCATGCTCCCCGACGGCGTCGGCGCATTCGGGCAGATCCTCGATACGGGGATTGTCGGCAGCATGAGCCTTCTCACCGGCGCATTGCCCGCGCAGTACGGCTTCCGCACCGCCGGCGTGCTCGACATCCAGACCAAGGCGGACGCCTTCAACAATTCCGGCGTCGTCGGCGTCTATGGCGGCAGCAACGGCACGATCTCGACGAACGTCGAATATGGCGGGACCGCCGGACAGACGCAGTATTTCGTCTCGGGTCGCTTCCTCCAGAACAATCTCGGCATCGAGAATCCGACCGCATCGGTGAACGCGATCCATGACCGCACCAATCAGGAGAAGGGATTTCTCTATCTGTCGACGGTGCTCGATCCCACCAGCCGTCTGACCTTCATGAGCGGCGTGTCGAACGCGACGTTCCAGATCCCGAACAATCCCGGACAGACGCCGAGCTTCACGGCGTTCGGCGTGTCCAATTTCGACTCGTCGAAGCTCAACGAGCACCAGAACGAGTTCAACCAGTTCAACGTCGTTGCCTACCAGAAGTCCGTCGGCGAATGGGACACCCAGATCGCGTATTTCAACCGTTACAGCCAGTTGCACTTCTACCCCGACCCGATCGGCGATCTCGTCTTCAACGGCGTATCCTCGGACGTCTACCGGCAGAGCCTCGTCAACGGCATCCAGCAGGACACCGCCTGGCGCGTCGGCTATGCCCACACGCTGCGCTTCGGCTTCAGCGTCAGCGCGGAGCGGACATTGGTCAACAACGGCACGACCGTGCTGCCGCTGGCCGACCCGACCGATCCCAGCGCAGGCACGATCGATGCGCCGTTCTCGATCTTCGATTCCAATGCCAAGACCGGCTGGTTGATCGGGACCTATCTCCAGGACGAGTGGCGGATCACCAACAATCTGACCCTGAACGCCGGATTGCGTTTCGATCAGATGTACCAGTATGTGAACGCCAACCAGCTCAGCCCTCGCGTCAGCCTGACATGGAAGCCGTTCGACGGCACCACGTTCCATGCCGGCTATGCGCGCAACTTCACTCCGCCGTCGCAGGTGATCGCGTCGCCCACCAATCTTGCATTGGTGACGCCGCCCAACGCGCCGGCGAACACGCAGACGCCGGAGGTGCCGCTCAACAGTCCGGTATTGCCGGAACGGTCACACGTGTTCGACGTCGGCGTGGTGCAGAAGATCTATCCGATCCCGGGCCTCGAGGTTGGCGTCGACGGCTACTACAAGATCGCGCGCGATCTGCTCGACGATGGCCAGTTCGGCGCGGCCTATGTGCTGAACGGCTTCAACTATGATCGCGGCGAGAACGTCGGCGTCGAACTCAAGTCGACCTACAAGAACGGCAATCTCAGCGCCTATGCCAACCTTGCCTGGGCCCGGCAGATCGCGACCAACATCGTCTCGAACCAGTATCTGTTCGGTCAGGACGAGCTCAACTATATCTCGAACCACTACGTCTACACCGATCATGCGCAGATGTGGACGGCGTCGGCCGGCGCCTCCTATCTGTGGGACGGCACGCGCTACAGCGTGTCGATGATCTATGGCAGCGGCCTGCGCTCCGGTTTCGCCAACACCGATCATCTGCCGGGCTATACACAGGTCAATCTCGGCCTGTCGCACGACTTCAACATCGTGGCGCCGAACAAGCCGACGACGCTGCGGTTCGACGTGGTCAACCTGTTCGACACGATCTACCAGATCCGCGACGGCTCCGGCATCGGCGTGTTCGCGCCGCAGTACGGGCCGCGTCGCGGCTTCTATGCCGGCCTTTCGCAGAGGTTCTAGGCGTGCGCCCTGCTCCCGTCGGGGCCGACCGGCCCCGACGCTCGCTGCGATCGCCACAAAGGGCCAGCGCAGCTTTGCAGTGGAGGACACCGCGGCGGCGTTGGTGGAATTCGAGAACGGCGCGCGCGTTCGCGAACTTCAAGTTCTAGGACATGATGAGATCAGGTTTCGCTCACAGGGCGCGAGGAGGTGCACTCCCTCTCGTGCTTGCGCGGCGCTTCGTGAGGTAATGACACACCGCTTCATGCCACAGGCGTCGTGCGAATGTCGCTTGCTTCGACAGGGCGAACTAACCGCCCTACGCGCTTGTCGCAGTTTTGTCATCGAACGATGGTCCGATCTAGCAGGTGGCCGAGCGGTCCGCCAAGTCCGCCGGCCAGGACCGATGGAGACCGACATGCACCTGATGCGCGCCCTCCGCTTCGCTCTTCTGTCGCTCGCCGCCATTCTCGGCTTCAGCTCTCAAGTCTACGCGACCGACATCACCGTCTATACCGCGCTGGAGGCCGACCAGCTCAAAGCCTACAAGGCTGCTTTCGAGAAGAGCAACCCGGGAGTCAACATCCTCTGGGTGCGCGACTCCACCGGCATCATTACCGCGAAGCTCCTTGCCGAGAAGGCCAACCCGAAGGCCGACGTGGTCATCGGCCTCGCCGCGACCTCACTGATGCTGCTGCAGAAGCAGGGAATGCTCATGCCCTACGCCCCGGCCAACCTCGACAAGGTCACTCCGACCATGCGCGATCCGGCTAATCCGCCGGTGTGGGTCGGCATGGACGTCTGGGCGTCGGCGTTCTGCGTGAACACGGTCGAGTCCGACAAGAAAAAGCTCCCGATTCCGAAATCGTGGGCCGATCTGACCGACCCCGTCTACAAGGGCCAGGTTGTGATGCCGAATCCCGCCTCCTCGGGGACGGGCTTTCTGATGGTGTCCGCCTGGCTGCAGATGTTCGGCTGGGACGGCGGCTGGAAATACATGGACGAACTCCACAAGAACGTCGCTTCCTACATGCACTCGGGCTCCAAGCCCTGCCGTCAGGCTGGAGCGGGTGAGTACGCGATCGGCCTCTCGTTTGAGTACCGCGCCAACAAGACCAAGAAGGACGGTGCCCCGATCACCATCGTCCTGCCCAAGGAAGGGCTCGGCTGGGACATGGAGGCGACGGCGATCATGAGCACGACGAAGCAGCCCGAGGCCGCGAAAAAGCTTGCCGACTGGGCCGTGACCCCCGAGGCAAACAAGCTCTACGCCGAGAGCTACGCGATCGTAGCGCTCGAGGGCATTGCGAGCCCGCTGGAGTTTGTCGAGGGTGACATCCAGAAGATGCTGATCAAGAACGACTTCGCCTGGGCTGCCGAGAACCGCGAGCGCATTCTTGCGGAGTGGATCAAGCGCTACGATGGCAAATCCGAGCCCAAGGGCTGATCACGGTTCGGATTGATCCGGCCGGCGACGGCGGGCCGTCGCCGGGAAGCGCGGGGGACAGGGTTCATGGACACCGCATCAAACATCGAGCCTTATCTGCGCATACGCAACGTCACCAAGACGTTCGGTTCATTCGCCGCGCTGTACGCTATCGACCTCGACATTATGCCGGGCGAGTTCGTGTCCTTCCTTGGACCGTCCGGCTGCGGCAAGACCACACTTCTGCGCGCGATCTCGGGCTTGGATGTCCAGACCAGTGGCTCGATTCACCAGGGCGGGCGCGACATTTCGACCCTCCCCGTCGCCCAGCGAGACTTCGGCATCGTATTCCAGTCCTACGCCCTATTTCCCAATCTGACGATCAAGGACAATGTCGGCTACGGTCTCGTCTCGACCGGCAAGTCGCGGGGCGAGATCGACAAGAAGGTCAGCGAGCTCCTCGCGCTCGTGGGCCTATCCGACCAGGCGAACAAATATCCGGCCCAGCTCTCGGGCGGTCAGCAGCAGCGCGTTGCACTTGCCCGCGCCTTGGCGCTATCGCCAGGGCTTCTGCTGCTCGACGAGCCGCTCTCAGCCTTGGACGCGCGGGTCCGCGCTCGACTGCGCGGCGAGATCCGTGACCTCCAGCGTCGGCTCAACGTGACTACGATCATGGTCACGCACGATCAGGAGGAGGCACTCACCATGTCCGACAGGATCGTGGTAATGAGCAAAGGCAAGATCGAGCAGGTCGGCACCCCGGGCGAGATCTACAGCCGCCCAGCCACTGCTTTCGTCGCCGACTTCGTCGGCAAGATGAACTTCCTCCAGGGGCTACTCCTATCCGGGAACCGCGCCGATGTAACAGGTGCGGTGCTCACATTCTCAGAAGAGGTGTCGCTCGGTCAGGGGGCGCCGGTGATCGTGTGCTTGCGGCCCGAGGACGTGGTGGTACGGAATGTCACGGGGGACAATCGCCTGTCGGTGCAAGTCGGCGTCATGGAGTTCATCGGCAACCATTTTGCAACGACGCTGCACGCCAACGGCACCAGTCTGAATTTCTCTGCCGATCTCTCGATCAACGACGTGCGCGATCTCGGAATAACGCCCGGAAGCACGATCGACGTGCGCCTGCCACCGAACCGGCTGCGCGTGTTTGCACAGCCGCCGGCCGCGACCTGAGGGAGACGGGCCATGGCGACGTCAACACTGGGGTTGCAGGCCGCGGCGACACCACTCAGACAGCAACTTGGGCGAGATGACTGGATCATGCGCGGCGCCCTCGTGGCGCTCGGCGTCTGGCTGGTCTTGACCGTGCTCCTGCCGCTATGGGCGCTCCTGTCGAAGAGCTTCCAGGGAGCGGATGGCAGCTTTGTTGGCCTCGCCAACTTCGCCGCCTACTTCGCCAACCCGAGGCTCGCGATCTCGATCTGGCACTCTGTGTGGGTGTCGGTCCTGAGCACCATGATTTGCGTTCTCCTCGCCTTTGCTTACGCTTACGGGCTCAACCGCAGCTGCATGCCGGCGCGCGGGTTGTTCCGGATCATCGCACAGATCCCGATCCTTGCCCCCTCGCTCCTGCCAGCGATCAGCCTCGTCTACCTGTTCGGCAACCAGGGGCTTGCCCCGTGGCTGCTGTTCGGAGGCTCGGTCTATGGCCCGATCGGGATCGTCATGGGCGAGGTGTTCTGGACCTTCCCGCACGCGCTCATCATCATCTCGACCGCGCTTGCGATCTCGGACGCCCGGCTCTATGAGGCGGCCGAGGCGCTACGCGCGAGTCCGAACCGCACCTTCTGGACTGTCACCATCCCGGGCGCGCGCTACGGCCTGATCAGCGCGATCTTCGTGGTGTTTACGCTCGTCATCACGGATTTCGGTGTGCCCAAGCTGGTCGGCGGCCAGTTCAATGTGCTGGCGACCGACATCTACAAGCAGGTGGTCGGCCAGCAGAACTTCCAGATGGGCGCCGTGGTCGGCCTCATCCTGCTGCTGCCGGCCGTGATTGCGTTCCTCGTCGACCAGATGATGCAGCGTCGGCAGTCGGCGTTGCTCTCGGCGCGGGCGGTGCCGTACGCGCCCAAGCCGGATCCCATGGTCGATCGACTGATGCTGGCCATCTGCACGCTGATCGCCTTCGCGATCCTGGTGATCCTCGGCGTCGCGTTCTTCGCGTCGATCGCCACCTTCTGGCCCTACAATTTGACGCCCAGTTTCAAGAACTATGATTTCGACATGATGGATGGTGGTGGTTGGGCCAGCTACTACAACTCGCTGATCATGGCGGGTCTCACCGCGCTATTCGGTACCGCGATCGTGTTCAGCGGCGCTTACCTCGTCGAGAAGACACCGCGTTTTCGCGAGCCCCGTCGCTTCGTCCAGTTCCTGGCGCTCCTGCCACTGGCGGTGCCGGGCCTGGTCCTGGGCCTCGGGTACATCTTTTTCTTCAACAGCCCCACCAACCCGCTCCGTTTTCTCTACGGCACGATGGCGATCCTGGTGATCTGCACGATCTCACACTTTTATTCGGTGTCGCATCTGACTGCGGTGACGGCGCTCAAGCAGATCGACCAGGAGTTCGAGACCGTATCGGCCTCACTGCGCATACCGTTCTGGCGTACATTCGCCCGCGTGACCCTGCCGGTCTGCCTGCCGGCTGTCCTGGACATTGCGATGTACCTGTTCGTGAACGCGATGACGACCGTCTCGGCTGTGGTATTCCTCTACTCGCCTAACACTACGTTGGCGGCGATCGCCGTCCTGAACATGGACGACGCAGGCGACGTCGCGCCGGCAGCAGCGATGGCGATGGTCATCTTCGTGACCTCTGCTGTGATCCGGGCAGCCTACATGGTGATCACCCAGGGCTACCTCGCCCACTCGCAAGCATGGCGGACGCGGTGAGCGCGCTTCTGGGCGAGTTCGACCTCGCGGTCGTCGGCGGCGGCATTTGCGGCCTTGCCCACGCGCTCGCGGGCGCGCGTCGCGGTATGCGGGTCGTGGTGATCGAGCGCGATGCCCAGGCGAACGGCGCCTCGATACGCAATTTCGGCTTCGTCACAGTCACCGGTCAGCAACGTGGCGAGTGCTGGCGGCGCGCGATGCGATCGCGCGATATCTGGGCGGAAGTGGTGCCGGCGACTGGTATCCGCGTCGAGCACCGTGGGCTCGCCGTGGCGGCCCGGCGGCCCGAGGCGGTCGCTGTGATCGAGGCATTCCGGGACACCGAAATGGGCACGGCTTGCGAACTCTTGACGCGGGACGCGGCTGCCGCCCGTTTCCCGATGCTGCGGACCGACGAACTGCAGGCAGTGCTGGTGAGCCCACATGAGCTGCGTGTGGAATCGCGAGTGGCCGTGCCGGCATTGTCGCGGTGGCTGGCCGAGGCACACAACGTCACGTTTCTCTACCAGACGCTTACGAAGGCGCTGACGCCACCTGTCATCGAGACGACACGGGGAACGGTCAGGGCCACGCTAAGCGTGGTATGCCCAGGCGATGACTTCCTCAGCCTCTATCCCGAGCGGCTCGCCGCCTACGGTCTGACACGCTGCAAGCTTCACATGCTGCGGGTCGGCTTCGCTGCCGCAGCGCCGCGGTTCAACGCAGCAGTGATGTCGGACCTCGGACTCGTCCGTTATCTCGGCTACTCGGAGCTCCCGGAAGCCGCTGCTTTGAAAAAGCGATTGGAGGCGGAGCAGGGTGAGCACCTGGCCAATGGCGTGCATCTCATTGCCGTCCAGAGCGAGGATGGCTCGCTCGTCGTAGGCGACTCGCATCACTACGCCGCCACGCCCGACCCGTTCGGTCCGGATTCAGTGGACGAACTGATCATGGAAGAGTTCCGGCAGGTGGTGGCTTGTCCTGTGCCCGTCATCCGCGAGCGCTGGATCGGTACCTACGCTTCGGCGTCCGACCGCCTGATGCTGATCGATCGCCCCTTGGATGCCGTGCGTGTCGTGGTGATCACCAGCGGCACCGGTGCCAGCACCGCTTTCGCAATCGCTGAGGAAGTGATCGACGAGCTGACGACAAGGAGCCAACCCGCATGACGGAGAAATTCGAGCGCGTTCGGGCCGTCGTGTTCGACTGGGCCGGGACGATCGTGGACCACGGGTCGCTGGCGCCCATGGGTGTGTTTGTGACGGCATTCGCGCGCTTCGGAGTCGAAATCACGATCGACGAGGCGCGCGCGCCTATGGGCATGGCGAAACGCCCCCACATCGCCACGCTGATGCGGCTGCCACGGGTGGCCGCCGCCTGGCGCGACAAGCACGGGCGCGAGCCTACCGAAGCCGACATCGATGCAGTCTACGAGGTGTTCGTCCCGATGAACGTCGAGGTCGCGGGGCTCCACGCCGACGTGATCCCGGGGGCGGCCGAGGCCGTCGCAGAGCTGCGGCAGCGCGGCGTGAAGATCGGTTCGAGCACCGGCTACACGCGCGACATCATGGCCAAAGTCATCCCGATTGCAGCCGCCCAGGGCTATTCGCCCGACTGTATCATCTGCACCGGCGACACGCCCGACGGGCGCCCGACTCCGTTCATGCTTTACAAGGCCTTTCTTGAGCTCGCGGTGTGGCCGGCATGGGCCTGTGTCAAAGTCGACGACACAGAGGTCGGGATCGCCGAAGGCCTCAATGGCGGCTGCTGGACCGTGGGCGTGGCCGTCACTGGCAACGTGTTCGGGCTGTCACTTGCCGACACCGCCGCATTGTCATCGCAGGCCTTTGCCGCACGGCGTACGGCGGCCGCGAACCGCCTCGAGGGCGCCGGCGCTCACTACGTGATTGACAGTGTCGCTGACATCTTCCCGGTAATCGAAGCGATAGAAGAGCGCCTTACCAGGGGTGAGCGGCCGTGAACGAGGCAGAGGGCGATGGAAACCTCTCGGGAGAACGGCAGGCCTGGCGGGCGCGACATCTCGATTCAATGACACGCGAACTGCTCGACGAGGATGAGCGCTGGTTTCTGCGGCAATCGCTGTCCACGCCGTGCCTCAACGTGGCAACGCGCGCGGAGGGCTGCCACATCGTCGACCTGCAAGACCGGCGCATTCTCGATTTTCATGGCAACAGCGTGCACCAGGTCGGCTACGGCCACCCTCGCGTGGTGGCCGCGATCAAGTCGCAACTCGACACCTTGCCTTTTTGCCCGCGCCGCTACACCAACAAGAGCGCCATCGACCTCGCCCGCCGTCTGGCCCAGCTGGCGCCGGGTCATCTGGAGAAGGTCCTTCTGGCCCCCAGCGGCTCGGCTGCAATCGGCATGGCGCTCAAACTCGCCCGCTACGCCACCGGTCGGCACAAGACGCTGTCCATGTGGGATGCGTTTCACGGCGCCAATCTCGATGCGATCTCGGTCGGCGGCGAAGCCCTTTTCCGGCGCGACGTCGGGCCGCTGCTGCCGGGCACCGAGCATGTCCCGCCGCCCGGGCTGGCCGAGCGCTTCTTCGGGCAGGACGGTCGCGGGCATGAGCGGCTCGCGGACTATATCGACTACGTCCTCGAGATCCAGGGCGACGTCGCGGCCGTAATCGCCGAGCCCATGCGATGGACCACGGTCGAGCCGCCGCCGCCGAGCTTCTGGCCAAAGGTGCGGGCAAGTTGCGACCGGCACGGGACCCTCCTGATCTTCGATGAGGTGCCGAGCTGTCTGGGCCGCACCGGCACCATGTTCGTATGCGAGCAGGTCGGAGCTGCGCCCGACATTCTCGTCCTCGGCAAGGGACTGGGCGGCGGCATCATGCCGATGGCGGCCATGGTGGCGCGAGCCGATCTCGACGTGGTGCCGGATGGTGCGCTGGGCCATTACACGCACGAGAAGAGTTCGGTCGGCTGCGCTGCGGCCCTTGCCACGCTCGATGTGATCGAGGATGAAGGGTTGCTCGCCGCGGCCCGCGAACTCGGCGCCCATGCGCTCGAACGGCTGGAATTGATGGCACGCCGGGAGCCCGGAATATCTGGGGTGCGCGGCATGGGTCTCTATCTCGGCGTCGAGATCGGTCGACGCGGAGAGCACGAGGCGGATGAGCTAGCCGAGCGCCTGCTCTATCGCTGCCTGGAGGACGGCCTGAGCTTCAAGCTGGGAGGCGGCAACGTGGTCACCTTGTGCCCACCGCTCACGATTTCCCGCGCCGAGCTCGACCATGCCTTGGACATCTTCGATGGGGCGATGTCCTCCCTGCGATAGAGCGGGTGGCATTGGGATGAATCGTCATCGCGCATCAGGTCGTTGTTTGAGCATGATCTCCGCGCAAACGCGTTCCGCGTTGTCGCGAGGGAGGGGCGCTTCCCCTCCCTCTTGTGGTGCTGGTTTGCTGCATCGTTCAGCCCCAAATGACCATTCGATGAATCTTCGAACGATCATGCTTCAGCGCGAAAACGGATATAAGCAACCGATCTCTGCACGCCCTCATGAGCAGCTCGCCGAGCTGCCGCTCGCGTGTCTTGAAGGAATGCGTCGTGCAACAGTCGGCCAGCGCAAAGCCCTCGAGCTCGCCGAAGCAATCGAAGATGATCTCGGCAACCTTGCCCGTATATTCGACGACGTCGAGGCAGGGACTTGGGACTTCAACCGGCGCACCGTTGGGTGAAGGCGGGATGGCATTGGGGTCGCCCCCAAGCCCGGCGACGCGATCCGCCAGGAATGCGACATACCGCTGCAGCACGGCAAACCACCGGTTTGACGGCGCAGTCTGCTGCAATCGCCATTTCATGATCGCCAGCGTGTCTTCCTCGGGGCGCAGCATCACGGCGGACGTCGAGACCGGAATCTTGATCTGAAACGTCCCGATGACATATCGCCAGGAAAACGGTTGGCGCGGAACAGCGACGTCCGGATTGGCACTCCTCCCGTGCGTTGGCCTCTGGATCGAAACATCGCGTTTCGAGACTTGCCGCCCCACGCGCCTGACGATCACGTTGAATTCCTCGCCGGTGACGACGGTGGAGGGAAGGTCCACCGTAAGGAGACCTGCGAAGTTTTCACCCGCATTCATCGGAATCGGCACGTAGGTGACGCCACCCGTGATCTTGCACTGGATCGTATTCGCGTCTCCTGCCGTCAGGGAGTGCGCGGGATAAAGCTGCGACGCAAGCGCAAGCACGTCGGAGGCCTGAGCCTGCGGCCAATAGATCGAGGCGACGCTCCCGTGTGGAATCCTGCCCCAGTCGATCATCAGCTCGTCGACGAGCGTCTTTCGGCTGACCATGGTGCTCGGCCGGATATCGAACGTTTGCGGGATCCGGTGCGTCGAGGCGGGCCCGGGATTGTCCGAGACCGTCACCTGGAGATTGCGCTGGGCGAGCTTGTCCGACGCCTCGGGACGCGCTCCGATGAAGACCGGAGCATCATCGAACGCGATCTGTGCCACCAGACAGTGGTGAGTTCCGGCAAGCCATGCCAGAGCCTGCTGCCCGTCGATCACGTTGGCGGAGTCATAGAGGTTCAGGAAGCACCCGTAATAGGCCCAGATGCTGTCCTTCCCGCTCGCGATCTCGATATCGCGGTTGTTGACGCCGCCATTATCGTAATCGGTGTTGCTGCCGAGATTTCCCGTCGCGAAGAAGGGGAGCGTGACGTGACCGGCGCCGACCTGGGGTGAACCAGGCAAGCCCGCCGCGTCCGGATTGAAGGGGTAGGTCGTGCCCGTTTGATAATCCGTATCCGGGCTCTGCGTCACGAACAGCCTGAAGAACACGCGTGCATTGCTGGCCTCGCCGGCCGGTCCCGCGGTGCCGCGCATGCGGACTCGCGCCACCGCGAAGTTGTAGTTGTTGAAGATCTTGAACGTCGGCGGAAACGTGGTGAACTGGAGCGTGAATGGAGTTACGGAGGAATCGGCCTGCAACGCCGCCCCCTGGCTCGGGAGAATCGAGTTGAAGGGATCGACTCCCGCCGGGTCGCTGAAATTGTTGTTCAGGAACGTGAGCAGGTCCTGGATATAGGTGAACGCGCCGTTGACGCTGTCACTCGCGAACGCGGGCGCACCGGCGACCGGATGCCGGGACAAACCTGGCGTCGCGGTGAAGACCCTGAGGTCCTGGCTCAGATAGAAGACATTGTTCTGGGTCGGATCGACATTGGTGAAGTAGGGATCGGCGCCCGCCACCAATTCAAACAGCGTCGAAGCGTTCGTACCCGGCACCTGGTTGCCGTCGGTCGCAAGGAAGGCATCGAGTTCAAAGGTCTGGCTGCCGGACGCCGGGAAGTCCGCGAGCGCCGCATTCGTGAACGTGATGTCGAATGGAACGCGAATTCTCTGCTGCGCTCCGGGATCTGCACCGTTCTCGAAATCGATGTTCGGGTTCTGGGCAATCGTGACGCCGTTCAGGTTGGCAAACGCTCCGGTCGGCACCGGGACCGTGACGTTGAGAGAGCTGAACGTGTTCTTGCTGAATCCGTCGACGACGAGCCAGAACGCCTGCTCGAAAATCCCGCCGCTCGTGTTGATCACATCCTGCACTTCATCCTTGCCGAAGGTGTCCTTGTCCACCAGGAATGTCACAGTCCCGGTTGGAAGGATGCAGGCGTTGTCCGCCTTGCTCCAGTATGCCTGGACGGAGCAATTGACGCCGTTGACGTCAATCGTCGCGAACTGGTTGTTGCAGGTGTCGCCGATCTCGTCGTTGGTGACCGGCGTTCCGTCGGCATTGGTGCCGTTGACCAGGATGCTGTTGTTCGAGGTATCGACGTCGGGGTTGGTGCACGCCTCGATCAGTTCGTGGGAAAAGACCTTCGTGACGCAATTGTGCCCCGTGAGCGAGCCCGTATTGTCAACCCACGCGTAATATCCTGTGACGCCCTTGTAGGTGAAGCTCTGGTGCTGCCCCACGAAGTCGTTGGTCGTCGTCAGCTTGTTGTTGATGCCCGGTGGAACGATCACGGCATAGAACCGATTGTGGCCGGATGCCGGAGGCGGCATGCTCGTATGGTCGAGTCGATCCTTGAGCATCGTCTTGACGTCGTCATCCGTGTACTGATCTGCCGGGCTCGTGGTGTCGTTGAGATCGGTGAAGATCAGCGTGCCTTGCGCGACGCCGCGATACTGGCGCAGGCCGCCCATGTAGGGGCCCGTCAGAATGCCGATGATCGCTTGCTTGTACTCGTCGCTGGAAGGAGACGGAGCGGGTGTCGTGGTCCAGAAGCTGCCCCAGAAGACCAGAATCACCTCGACATTCGTGAGAACGTTCCCGCCGCCGTCGGTCGTGCTGGTCACCGTATAGTCTGCGGAAAACTGCTCATCGCCCGCTCTGGGTTGGCTATGCGGACGTACGCGCTCGACGATCCCGCTCAATTTTTTTGATCGGCTGGCCTTCTTGGGCATCTCTCCCTCCGCTCCACTGGCCACCCCGTTTGAAGATTACTACCTGTACGGGAGTTCCAGTGTGAACTGGCTCACCAGCCATCACGCGTCGGTCAGATCGGCGCCAAGATGCGATCATCGCGCAAAGGACAACCGATGCCGCCTCCTCCGTTTCCGAGATCATCAATCCTTTCGGACGTAGCGCCAGAGCAGATCGGCGATCTCGACGCGGCGCTGGGCTCTCGCTTTTGGTGACGACATGTCCCAGGCGAATTGCGCCTCGAAGGTGTGACGGTTGGCGACCGCGAAGAAGCTCAGCGCGTTCAGCGTCATGTGCAGCTCGATCGGATCGATGCCGGGGCGGATCACGCCGCCAGCGACGCCGCGCTCCAGCAGCTTGGCGATCTGGCTGATGCTCGGCTGCGTCATCTCCTTGAGCTTGCGGCTGACGGCGATGTGCCGTCCGCGGTGGATGTTCTCGATCGACACCAGGCGGACGAACTGCGGATGGGCCTGGTGGTAGTCAAAGGTGAATTCGGCGAGGGCGCGGATCGCAGCTTCCGGCGCCAGCGCTTCGAGGTGAAGGTCCTCCTCCGCGGCGCGCATCCCGGCATACGCCATCTCGAGCACCGCGATGAACAGCTCTTCCTTGGAGTTGAAATAGTAGAAGATCAGCCGCTTGGTCACGTCGGCGCGCGCGGCGATGGCGTCGGTGTTGCCGCCGGAGAGGCCATTCTCGGCAAACTCCTCGAAGGCGATGTCGAGAATCTCCTGCCGCGTCCGCTCGCGGTCGCGCCGCTTGATCGGCGCTGCTTTTGCGGCCCGCGCGGGCTGTTTCTTCACACTTGGCATCTGACGGTTCGATCCCTCAACCACCCGCAAGCGGGTTCGCCGCTCATCAATAGCCCAATTGCCGCCTCTTGACATTAATTATCCTATGGATTAATTAGTAATTAACCTATGGATTAATTAAGGGAGAGGCGGATGGGCTCGCATGAGCCGCAGAGTTCGGCCGAGAAGGGATGGTCCGCATGACCGCCCTCGGCCTCGCCCATCTCACGGCCCTGGACCTCGCCCCGACGGCCCTGGTCACCGAGGCCGCGCGCGCTGGTTTTGCCTCCGTCGGCCTGCGCTTCATCGCCGCGACACCGGACGGACCGGCCTATGCGACGCGGGTCGGCACCGAGACGCACCGCGCCCTCAGGCAGCTGCTGGCGGACGAGGGGGTACGGCTGAACGACATCGAGTTCGTTCAGCTCACGCCCGACATCGATGTCGCCACATTTGCCGGCGTGCTCGAAGCCGGCGCCGATCTCGGTGCCACCGCGGTCACCGCCTCGGGCGACGATCCCGATCGCTCTCGTCTCACCGCACATTTCGCCGAGCTGTGCCGGCTTGCCGCGTCGTTTGGCCTGCGCGTCGACCTCGAATTCATGCGTTGGCGGGTGATCGGCAATCTGAAGCAGGCCGAAGCGGTCGTGCGCGAGGCCGGCCAACGAAACGGCGCTATCCTGGTCGACGCCTTGCATCTTTCGCGCTCGGGCGGCGCGGCCGGAGATTTGATTTCGATTCCGGATCAGTGGCTGCGTGCCGCACAGCTCTGCGACGCCGGCGCGACCATGCCGAAGACGGATACTGCAATCATCGCCGAGGCCCGCGAGGGACGGCTACCGCCGGGCGAAGGCGCCCTGCCGCTCGGCGCGTTGCTGGACGCCCTGCCCGCCGACACCAGCCTCAGCGTCGAAATGCCGTTGCCGGCGCTGGACGCAAGGGAGCGGATCGCCACGGCATTCAACGCAACCAGGCACTTGCTCGAAGGCCGGCTCCGCGGCGCCCGACGCCGCGGCTGTTGCGGCTGGGCCTAACCAACGGAACGCATGACATGACGAGAATCAGGATTGGCGTGATCGGCGCCGGATTGATCGGGCGCAAGCATCTGCGCAAGCTCGCCGATCATAGCGACTATGAGCTCGTTGGCATCGCCGACGTGAATGCCAAGCAGGTCGCAGCCGAGCAGCCCGGCGCACGCGTGTTCGCCGATTATCGCGAGCTGCTCGACGAGGCGCGGCCGCAAGCCGTGATCATCGCCTCCCCCAATCAGCTTCACGCCGAGAACGGCATCGCTTGCGCGAGGCGCGGCATCCACATCCTGATCGAGAAGCCGGTCACCGATACGCTGCAAACCTCTGCCGATCTGACCGCCGAGGTCCGGAAGGCCGGCATCAAGTCGCTGGTCGGCCATCACCGCCGCCATCATGAGCAGGTGAAGACGTTGAGGGCGCTGCTTGCCGAGGGCCGTATCGGCGATGTCGTCGGCGTCTCGGCGATCTGGGCGACGCACAAGCCGGCGGAGTATTTCAAAATCGCGCCCTGGCGGTCGCAGGCCGGTGGTGGGCCGATCCTGATCAACCTCATCCACGAGATCGACTTCCTGCGGTTTACGATCGGCGAGATCAACGCCGTTGAGGCAATCACGGCGAACCGCCAGCGCGGCTTCGCGGTCGAGGATACCGCCGCCGCGCTGATCGAGTTCGAGAGCGGCGCACTCGGCACATTCTTTCTCAGCGACTGCGCGGCGACCCCCTGGACGACGGAGCAGGGACTCGGCGAGGCGCCGGAGTTTCCGTTCAGCGGGCAAAGCAGCTACCGCGTGATGGGCCGTCGCGGGGCGATCGAGTTTCCGAGCCTCGATCAATGGACGCAGGAAGGCGACGCGCAGGACTGGAACAAGCCGATCCAGGCTCAGGCCAACCATGCGGCTTCAGTCGATCCCTACGTCGCCCAGCTCGATCATTTCCGCGATGTCATTCGCGACGTGACGCCATCGCTGCAACCGGTCGAGGACGGCGCGCGCAGCCTGTTGGTGACGCTCGCCATCGCCGAAGCCGCGACGTCGGGACGGCGGATTGATCTGCGTGAGCGCTACGGGGCGCTCTCGACTTCATAGCGCGAGATTCTCGCCGTCGTCCGACGGACAGGAACGGGTGAAGCCACGCCAAGAGGGCCGCCTGGAGGGAGGAGCAAGATGAACTATCAGTTCGATTTCGGGCCCGTGCTCGACGGTCTGCCGGACCTGCTCTGGGGCTGCGCCGGCACTCTCGGCCTTGCGCTGTCCGGCATGGTGCTGGCGCTCATCATCGGGATCGGCGGCGTGGTGCTGCGCGATTCCCGCCTCGCGGCGCTGCGCTGGCTGGTCAGCGCGTTTGTCGAGGTGATCCGCAACACGCCGTTCCTCGGCCAGATCTACTTCGTCTTCTTCGCGCTGCCGATGGTGGGCATCCGCCTCGATCCTACGCTGACCGCGATCATCGCGCTCGGAGTCAACGGCGGCGCCTATGCGATCGAGATCATCCGCGGCGGCGTACAGTCGATCAACAAGGGGCAGATCGAGGCTGGACTGGCGCTCGGCCTGAGCCGGCCCCTGATCTTCCGCCTGATCGTCCTGAAGCCGGCCTTGCGCGCGATTTTTCCATCGCTGACCAGCCAGTTCATCATGCTGACGCTGACGACGAGCATCGCATCCGCGATTTCGGCCTATGAGCTGACCTCGGTCGGACAGGCGATCGAGACCAACACGTTCCGCAGCTTCGAGGTCTATGGCGTCGTCACGCTGCTCTATCTCGCGATGTCGTGGATGCTGATGCAGATGTTCGCGCAGATCAACGCGCGCTTCCTCAGCTATCCCCTGAAGTGAGGGCGGCCATGGACAATAACCAGCTCCTGTTCCTGCTCGGCGGCCTCAAATGGACGCTCGCCCTGTCCGCAATCGGCTTCGTGCTCGGCTCGGTCGCAGGCCTCGGCGTTGCGCTCGCGCGTACCTCAGGCATTCGCTGGCTCGAGCGCGCCACCGCCGGCTACATCGCACTGTTCCAGGGCACGCCGCTGTTGATGCAGCTCTTCGTGGTCTATTACGGGCTCGCCCTCGCCGGGCTGAAGCTCGATCCCTGGGTCTCGGTCTCGATCGGCTTCACCCTGCATGCCAGCGCCTTCCTCGGTGAAATCTGGCGGGGCTCGATCGAGGCTGTACCGCGCGGACAGGTCGAGGCCGCCAAGGCGCTCAGCCTCAATTACTTCGACCGGACGCGGGATGTCGTGCTGCCGCAGGCGATCCGAATCTCGCTGCCGGCGACGATCGGTTTCCTGGTGCAGCTGATCAAGGGCACCTCGCTCGCCGCCATCATCGGCTTCACCGAGCTGATGCGCGCCGGAACCATCGTCTCCAACCAGAACTTCAAGCCGCTGCTCGTGCTGGGTCTCGTCTGCGCGCTCTACTTCGCGCTGTGCTGGCCGCTGTCGATTTACGGCACCTGGCTCGAGCGGCGCCTCGTCACTGCGGCGCGGTGAACAATTCAACACAAACCAAGGAGGGAATGATGACCAGGAGCAGGACAACGCAACTCAATCGCCGCCAAATCCTGGCGCTCGGAGCGGGCGCCATGGCTTCGCCATTCGTGCTGTCCCGGCCGGCCTTTGCCGTGACGCCGGCGGAGATCAAGGCCCGCGGCAAGGTGCTGATCGGAATTCAGGGCGATAATCCGCCCTGGGGATTCGTCAATTCGTCAGGCAAGCAGGAAGGTCTTGACGCCGACCTCTCCGAGCTGTTTGCGAAGGAGCTCGGCGTATCCGTCGAATTTACGCCATTGGCCGTTGCCAATCGCATCCCGGCGCTGACCTCCGGACGCGTCGATATCCTGTTTGCGACCATGGCGATGCTGCCGGAGCGGGCCAAGGCGGTGCAATTCTCAAAGCCATACGGCGCCAACATCATCACCTTCATCGCGCCGAAGGAGATGGAGATCAAATCGCCGGCGGATATGGGCAAATATGTCATCGGTGTCGCGCGCGGCAGCGTGCAGGACACCGACGTGACCAAGGCGGCGCCTCCCGGCACCACCATCCGCCGTTTCGACGGCGATGCACCGACCATGCAGGCGCTGTTGTCCGGTCAGGTCCAGGCGGTCGGCGGCAACATCTTCTACGTTCCGCGCCTGAATGAATCGAAACCCGGCTATTACGAGAACAAGCTCGAATTCACAAAACTCTATAACGGCGCCTGCACGCGGCTCGGCGAGAAGGACATCAACGCCTTTGTGAACGCCTTCATCGACAAGATCATCGCCAGCGGCGAATGGGGCAAGATCTATCCGAAGTGGATGAACAACCCGCTGCCGGCCTTTCCCGACAGCATTCCCGGCATCCCCTTCACCGCCAGCTGACGGAGAGCGCCATGTCGGTCGCAACCACGGCGGAGCCGATGATCGCAATGCGCGGCGTCAACAAATGGTATGGCACGTACCAGGTGCTCACCGACATCAATCTGGCGGTCCGCGCGAGCGAGAAGATCGTTCTGTGCGGGCCGTCCGGATCGGGCAAATCCACCCTGATCCGTTGCATCAACGCGCTGGAGACCTATCAGAAGGGCGAGATCGTCGTCGACGGCGCCCATCTGGGCGGGCAGGGCAAGGCCATCGATGCCGTGCGCCGCGAGGTCGGCATGGTGTTCCAGCAATTCAACCTGTTTCCCCACATGACGGTGCTGGAGAACTGCACGCTGGCGCCGATCCGCTCGCGCGGAATACCGCGCTCCCAGGCCGAGGAGACCGCGCGACGGCTGCTCGACCGTGTAAAAATCCTCAATCAGGCGGACAAATACCCGGCGCAATTGTCCGGCGGCCAGCAGCAGCGCGCGGCGATCGCGCGTGCGCTTTGCATGGAGCCGAAAGTGATGCTGTTCGACGAGCCAACCTCGGCGCTCGACCCTGAAATGGTCAAGGAGGTGCTCGACACCATGATCGGCCTCGCAACGGACGGCATGACCATGATCTGCGTCACCCATGAAATGGGATTCGCCCGGCAGGTCGCCGACCGCGTGATCTTCATGGCGGAGGGACGGATCGTCGAGGAGGCGGAACCGGAGACCTTCTTCAGGACTCCCCAGCATGAGCGCACCAGGAAGTTTCTGGGCGAGATTCTGTCGCAGCATTGAGGGCCATTGGCGGCGACGCCGTCATCCGGTGACCAGGGCCCGGCCCGGACGCGCGAAGGTACTGCGTCCGTCTGCGACCACGGCCTCGCCTGCGACGAATACCGAGCGGATGCCCGCGGGCATTTCCGTCGGCGTCTCGAATGTCGCCTTGTCCATGATGGTGTCGTCGAACAGGGTCAGATCCGCGATCATGCCCGGCCGCAGAATGCCGCGGTCGGACAGGCCGAAGCGCTGGGCAGGCATCGCGGTCATTCGCCGGACGGCATCCTCCAAAGTCAGCCAGCCTTGCTCGCGCGTCAACCGGCCGGCGACGCGCGGGAAACTGCCATAGGCGCGCGGGTGCGGCTTGGTGCCCGGGCGCGGAATGCCGTCGGAGCCGACCATGTGCAGGCGGTGGGTGAAGGCCGCGCGCAGGTCGGCCTCATCGAGCTGGAACATGATGATGCCGGTCTGGCCCTGGTCTTCTTCGATACACCGAACCATGAGATCGAACGGCGAGATGCCGAGTTCGCGCGCGGCGTCGACCATCGACTTGCCCTCGAGCGGCTTCAGCGCGGGATTGCCAGTGCCGGAAATGCGCACATTGTGCCAGCCGATCAGCACGATCTTGGACTGCGCGGCATGCGGATCGGGATCGCCTTCCTCCACCAGCACGCGAAGCGCCTCGCGCTTGCCTGGATCGCGCAGCCGCGCGCGCAGCGCGTCGATGCCGCCCTCGAGCGCGGCCGGCGGCAGCAATTGCAGCATGTAGGAACTGCCAGCCGGATACGGATACATGTCGAAGGAGATATCGATCCCCTCCGCTCGCGCGGCCTCGAGCCGGTCGAGCGCCTTAGGGATGGCGCCCCAGTTCGGCTTTCCTGCCGACTGCAGATGCGACAGCAGACCCGCGGCGCCGGAGGCGCGCAGGATCGCGATGAATTCGTCGATCGATTTCAGCAGGCCCGCTTCGTAGCTGCGGATGTGCGCGGTAAGCAGCTTGCCATGAGCGCGCACGGTCGCTGCCAGCGCGCGCAGTTCATTGGTATCGGCATAGGCGCTCGGCGGATAGACGAGGCCGAGAGACAGGCCGGCCGCGCCCTGGCTGAGCTGCTCTGCGAGTAAAGCCTGCATGGCCGCGACCTCCTGGTCCGTGGCCGCCCGCCGTTCGTAACCGAGCACGGCGAGCCGGATCGCGGCATGCCCGACCAGGGAGACGAGGTTGAGCGCCACGCCCGGCCCTTCCAGGGCGAGCCGGTAGCCGGCGAAACTGTCGAAAACTTCGTTCGCCCGGGTTTCACCCGCGAGCCCCGAGAAGTGGAGACGCAGCATCTCGGCGGAGCCTGCGGTCGCCGGATAGAGCGAGAAGCAGCAATTGCCCACTACGAGCGTGGTCACGCCTTGCAGCGCCTTCTCGGGCCTGTCAGGCTCGCGCAGGCAGATCAGGTCGTCATGGCAGTGGGCGTCGATGAAGCCCGGCGCAAGGTAGCATCCGCGCGCGTCGACGACTTCGGCCCCGTCCGCGGGCAAGGCAGCGCCGATCGCCGCGATGCGGCTGCCGCTGATGCGCAGGTCGGCCTCGAACCACGGCGCGCCGGTGCCGTCGATCAGGCGGGCATTGCGGATCAGGGTATCCCTACCTTGGTTCGAACCTTGGGGCATGCTCCCCTCCTTAGTGGACGGCCACGACGTCTCGCGGCACTTCCTCGGCGAAATCGGGAATCGATTCGATCCGTCCCAGCACCACGACATAGAAGAAGATGCCGATCAGCAGCACGACGCCGGCGATCATGAAAGCGCCGGCAAAGGATTGAGTCCAGTCGACCACGATTCCGGTCACGATCGGCGCGAGCACGCCCATCATGTTGTTGGTGAAATTGAGAATGCCGCCGACCGTTCCCGCGCCGCCCTTGGGCGCGATCAGCGACACGATCGAGGACCCGACCGGCGCCGCGGCGGACAGCCCCGAGATCGCGATCGACAGCCACAGCAGCGCCCAGCCCGGCTTCACGGTGAACGCGGCGCCGATCACGGCGAGCCCCATCAGCATGCCGACGATGATCACCGACTGGCGCACCCTCGTGCTGTCGTAGCCACGCGCGATCAAATGATCCACCAGGAACCCGCCGATCAGAAGGTCCGACAACGTCGCGAAGATCCAGGGGATCGTCGAATAGCCCGCGGCCGACATCAGGTTCATATGCATGGTCTGGGCGAGATAGCCCGGGAGCCAGGTGAGGAAGAGATAGAAGGTGTAGCCATAGGCTGAGAACCCGATGGTCAGCCCCCAGACCTTGCGGTTGCGCAAGAGGTAGCCGAGCATGCGGCTCTGCCCGGCCGTCGCGGGGCCTTCCGGCGTGCCGCCGCCGGCGACGATATAGTCATGCTCGGCCTTGGAGAGTTTCGGATCCTCGCTCGGATTTCGATAGATGACGTAATAGGCGACGAAATACAAAAAGCTCAGCAGCGCCGTGACACCGAAGCCCCAGCGCCAGCCGTAGAGAAAGATCACATAGGCAACCAGCGGCACGCCGATCACGTTGGAGAATTTGGCGGCGGAATCGAAGATCGCGGTCGAACGCGCGCGCTCGTCGAGCGGAAACCAGTGGCCAGTCGCCTTCTGACTTGCCGGAAACGCCGGCGCTTCGGCGACCCCGAGCAACAAGCGCGCGCCGAAGATACCGTAAAGTCCGCTGGCGAGCGCGGTGATGGTGGCGGCGACCGCCCACAGGAAGCTCGAGGCCCGGCCGACCTTGGTGACGCCAAAGCGGTCGAGCACCATGCCGCCGGGAACCTGCAGCAGCGAATAGGTCCAGAAGAACGCGCTGCCGAGCAGGCCGATGTCGGTGGCGGTGAGGCCAAGCTCCCTGGTGAGCTCGGGCGTCGCGGCGGAGAGTCCGACGCGATCGATGTAGTTGATGAGAATTCCGACGCCGAGGAGACAACCGATCAGCCATCGTCGCCCGGGTACCTGTCGGCTTGCGTTCGCCATTTTGAATCCTCTCTAGACCGCCGAATCCTGTCTTTCGTCTCGTCGAAACACGGGACCGAAAGAGCTTTCGCCGCGCCAGTTATTGCATTGTCTCTTATAGTGGACAACGTTACCTTATAGCGTCATGCTAGATATTCCCGAGCCGTGATGTCAAGTCCAGACATTCCAGACTGCCTCACCTGAATGCGTCGCGCACGCGGCAATGACCGCGCGAGGACAGTGCACGACACGATGCGGATGCATCGTGGGTTGTGCTGCCTGGCGACTCGGCTCAGTTGCGATCTGAGAGTTCGGTTGCGGTGGCGACCAGGTCGTCGAGCAGCGCAGTCCTGCGTTCCTTCAGCGAGTCCGCGGGAACGACGAAGCAAAGCGTCGCGACCGCGACCCCCTTCTTGTCACGGATGGGCGCGGCCAGACACGACGTAAACCGATCGGAAAGTGCCGTCGTCACGCATCTGCCCTCGCGCCTCGCGCGCGCGACATCCTTGATGAAATCACCGACATCGAGCAGGCGTCCGTCCGGAAGACGAAAATCCTCTTTCGGAACGAACGCGCGAATCTCCGAAGGGCTCATGTGATCCAGCAGCAACCTGCCGGATGCGGTCCACGGCAGCGGCACCTCGATGCCGACATCCGTCGTGATCCGGAACAGGCCCGACCCGTCCCTTGTATCGACCACCACGTATTTGCGACCACGTAGCGCGCAGAGTTGCGCGGTCGCGCTATGCTGGGTCGCCAGCCGGTCGAGGGCTTCGCGGCACCGGCGATGCAGGGGATTGGCTTCCGCATAGGCCTGGCCGTAGAGATGCACCGCCTTGCCGAAATAGACCTGACCGCCCTCGCCAACGCTCTCCAGCAAGTCCGCCTCGATCAGGCGGTTGGCGATGGCATAGACCGTCGACCGCGGCGCGCCCATTTGCTTCGCGAGGTCGCTGAGCCTGGAGGGCGCGCGCAAATGCAGCAGCGCTTCCAGGAGATCGATGGTCCGATCAATCCCGTTCTGGCGTTCCGCGGGCTCGGCGCCCTTTTTGGATGCGGCCAAACTTCACACGTCCTTTCGTCACGTTCGCGCCCGCGGCTTTTGGCACAAACCGCATCGACAGTATAGCGTCCGGCATTCGGGATCGATCAATCGGCGTTGGATGAGCTCACGCCCTCCTCTACCCCCGCGCCTTGCTCCAGTCGGGGCCGACCGGGCCCGACACGCCTTCGAACGCGCCATCGACGAGCTCGAAGACGAGAATGCGGCTGGCGTCGACCGGGCCGGGCATGGTGATGCGGCCCTTCGGCACCGGCTTGAAGCCGACGCGCTCGTAATAGGGCTCGTCGCCGATCAGCAGCACGATGGCATGGCCGTGCGCCTTCGCATCCTCCAGCGCGCGCTCGAGCAGGAGACGGCCGACGCCGCGGCCGCGGAACGGCGGCTCGACCGTGAGCGGGCCGAGCAGCAGCGCCTTGGTGTCGCCGATCGTGATCGGCAGTTGGCGCACCGAGCCCACCATCAGCGTGCCGATGCGGGCGGTGAAGGAGAGCTCGAGCAAATGGTCGACATGCTCGCGGATGCGGTAGGCGCTGAGCACGAAGCGGCCGGGTCCGAAGGTGCGCTCGTGCAGCCGCTCGATCGCCTGCGCATCGCCGACGGCCTCGGGAAGGATGGTGACGGAGAGATCGTTCATCTGAGCACAGCGTTTTCGAGCGAAGTGGGCACCGGTTCGCGTTAAGAAAACGCGTCAATACAAGGAGCGGGTTAGCATCTGGGAGCACGGAGGTCCACCGGCGCGGCACTCAACTTCAGTTCCTTTTCAGCGCCGGCCGGGACAGGTAAGCGAGCATCTTCATTTCCCGCCGTCCCCGCGTCACCGTGTCCAGCACGAGGCCCGAAGACACCGACAAGAGTGCCATGATCATCAGGCCCATCGACAGCACGGCGGTCGGCAGGCGCGGCACGAGGCCGGTCTCGATGAAGGTGATCACAATCGGGATCGCCAGGATGATCGACATCAGCGCCAGCAGGATTCCGATCATCGTGAAGAAGCGCAGCGGCCGCTCGGAGCGGTAGAGCTTGAGCATGGTACCGAGGATGCGAAAACCGTCGCGCCAGGTGTTGAGCTTCGAGAACGAGCCTTCGGGGCGCGCGTAATAGGGCGTCTCGACCTCGGCGACCGGCAGCGACAGCTCGAGCGCATAGACCGCAAGCTCGGTCTCGATCTCGAAGCCGTCGGAGAGCACGGGGAAGGACTTGACGAAGCGGCGCGAGAACACGCGGTAGCCGGACAGGATGTCCTTGAAGGCCTGGCCGAAGGTCGACGACAGGAAGCCGGTCAGCATGCGGTTACCGGTGCGATGGCCGAGCCGGTAGGCGGCCTGTGCCTGATCGATACGAAGGCCGACCACCATGTCGAGATGCTCGTCGAGAAGCTTGTCGATCATGCGCGATGAGCTCGGCGCATCATAGGTCGCATCGCCGTCGACCAGCACATAGACGTCGGCTTCGACGTCGGCGAACATGCGGCGCACCACGTGGCCCTTGCCCTGCCGCCGCTCGCTGCGCACGATCGCACCGGCGTCGCGCGCGACGCTTGCGGTGCGGTCGCGCGAATTGTTGTCGTAGACATAGATCTCGGCCGAGGGCAGCGCCTTGCGGAAATCGGCGACGACGGTGGCCACGGCCGCCTCCTCGTTGTAGCAGGGCACCAGCACGGCGATGCGAAGGTCAGTCGATGTCATCGCGACAGCGCTCCAGCGCTTGCGGCCCCATGACGGAGCGGCACCTCTTCAGAGGCTTCCACCGGCTGCATCAACGCGGCAAAGGACGTGCTCCACAACGTCAGCATCGCGATCGGCACGACGTAGTAGGGCGTGAAGACCGGGTGGCTCAGGAAGAACACGAGATTAACCAGGAGATTGCCGGCAGCAACGAGCGCGACTTGGCGTACGCCGCCCTCGCCCGTCCGCAGCAGCCAGGCGGTCGCGCCGATCGCAAGCACGATCAGAACGAACTGCATGTCGTGCAGATACTGGCCGAGCACAGCAACGCTGAAGGCCGGCGCGACGACGTCGGCGCTGCCATAGGTGGTGGCGAGCGGACTGCCGGCGTTGACGGCCTGGGCCACCAGGGTCGGCGACATACCGGCCAGAACAGCAATGCCGAAGCCGAGGCCCTGTGCAAAGGTGATGAACTTGCGCGACCACACGAAGGGAATACCGAGGAACAGGAAATAGCCGGCCGCAAGTAGCGCATTGGGCAAGCGGAAATTGACCGAGAGCCCTAACAGGAGCCCGATCAGCACGGCGGGCCACAGGCTCTGCCGCGCCCTGACCAGCCACCATGCGGTCAAGAATCCCGCGGCAGCGCAGACCGCCATGGTCGGTGCGATCGAATAGCTCGCCTTGGCCGGGTTTATCATGAGATAGACGGCGAGCGCGCCGAACAGGCCGGCACCCGCAGTCAACGGCAGCGTACGCGCCGAGAAGATGCCGAGCAGCGCAAGGGCACAGACGATCAGACTCGCGCTGACATAGAGCGGCACCACCTGATGTCCTTCCGGAAACAGCGCCAGCAGTGCGCCCGTGCCGGGCGGATATTGCAGCACGAATTTGTCACCCGGCATCGGCGTATGGCAGGGCCAGCGCGCTGGCTCCTGCCATTCGGCGTAGGCGATCTCCTGCAGCTTGCCCCGGAAATAATGATCGTAGTCCAGCGCAGCATTCGTGTTGAGTCCACCGATGCCGAAGCGCTGGAACAGATGGGCCTGACGCAGATAGCAGACATCGTCATAGACACCGCGCGCCTCGTTCCAGCGCGACATCGTCACGATGTTGCTGGCGAGGATCGCAAGGCAGATCAGGCCGAAGGTAATTTTGAGGCTCTTCATCCGTTGTCCATGACGCGCTTAAGGACGCAACAGCGCCCTGGCGGGACGCGCCGCCCTACTAGCATAGCCGCACCTCATCGCCACGTCGCAATCTGCGGACGGCCCTCCAGCACCTCCGCAATCCGCAGCCGCGTGCCGGGCGTGGTGCCCTCGGGCAGGGCCGAGCTTGCGAAGAATCCGCATTCGACGATCTCGCGGTTGGGCTTCGGCAGGCGGTCCTGCCTGAACTCCCTGACCACATAGACCGCGACATGGTCGCGGCGCGAGACGTGACCGTTGAGGAAAATGCCGTGCAGCATCGGCTCTCCGGTGAGGTCGATATCGCCCTCCTCCTTCAATTCGCGCCGCATCGCAGCTTCCATTGTTTCGCCGAGATCGACACCGCCGCCCGGCAGATACCAGCCATTGACATAGCTGTGCCTGACCAGGAAGACGCGATTGTCCCGATCGAGCACCACGGCGCGGACGCCGAGCGTCATGCCGCGGGCAAGCAGGAAGTAGGAGTGGAAGACACGCCGCAGCAGGTATTCGTATCTCCGTCGCATCTGGTCCAGACGTCCTGTCATCAGGCTCCTTCCAAAACTCCCTGCAAGCTTTCCTTGAAGCTTTCCTTGAAGCTTTCCTTGAAGCTTTCCTTGAAGCTTTCCTTGAAGCTTTCCTTGAAGCTTTCCTTGAAGCTT